>JAENWQ010000093.1 GCA_016649855.1 Actinomycetota bacterium
CGGCCGGCATGGCGGCGATCAACAGCTCAAGGCGCGCCGCGTCCGCCGCGGTCGCCGGGGCCGGACGCCAGCGCGCCGCCCACCTTTCGTCCCGCTCCTCGAGGGCGGGCAGCACACGGCCGCGAGCGACCAGCTCGAGGGCGAGCTTGGCCACCTCGGCGAAGAACCGAACCGAGTCGCCCACACGGATCCCGGAAGGGTTCCCCCGGGGTAGGGACAGGAGCAGGTCGAGCGAGCGCTCGACGGGGAGCGACACCGCCCGCACGGTCCAAGGGGCCACTCCGGTCGCGAGCGCGCTCTCCACGTCTTCGTCTCGAAGCAGGTAGGGGGACGCCTGCGGCGCGTTGCGCGACGACGGCAGCAAGACTTCGAGCGCGACGCCACCGCCGCGGACCGGCTCCGGCCCGGCGAGCTGGTTCACGGTCCGGCGCAACTTCGTGGCGCCGGACGCGAACGAATGCGGCCGCGGCCGCGGGTGGCGCGGCGGCCGGCCCCGCAGCGGTGGGGCGCTCACCGGCAGACGAGGGTCTTCCGCCCACAGGCAGAGCCCGGTGCCGGCGGGCCACAGGGCGTGGATAACGATCACGGGCCGGTGGCCGTCAGTGTCCCACCGGGCCGCTCGGCCCCACCGGCATTACCCGGGTCCGCTCTTCGTACGGACGGGAGTTGAAGTCGTCTATCCAGCGCTCCATCGCGCCCTGATCGACTGGGTCGATGCCTTCTGCCAGCATTGCCGTCACGAGACTCTTGGCCACCCCGGAACGGCTCCCGTCGCTCATCACCCCGAGGAACTCGTCCTCGAACTCGTCCACGGCCGCCAGGGTCACCTCGAGCAGGTCCGTGGCGAGATCTTTGCGCCGCGCCGCATATCGCGCCCATGCTCGCACGACGTCCGGCACGCCCTCCACCGGGGAGTCGAGCATGACCTTCATGGGGAACCAGGAGCACAGACAGATCTCGACGACCCTGGGGCTCCACCGCAGGGGATCTCCATCCAGGTAGTCGCAGCAGAGATCGACGAGCCGCCACGCGACGTCGCCGGCGGAGTCTCGATCGAGGGAGGCGGCCTCCGGGGAGTCCAGGAAGTCGTCGCAGAGCGCGTCGCGCTCGTCCTCTGTCATCTCGGGTCGCTCGATCTCCGGAAGAGACAGACGACGCAGGCGGGCCTCGATCAAGGGCCCGACCCTGCTCACGTCCTCGTCCGAGGGAGCATCGATGCTCATCGCCTCGAGCCGTACGCCGTCCAGCACGCGCGCTGCCGCGACGGCGAAGTCGAGGTCCTCCACGATCGCCTCTTCGGCGTCTCCCCAGAACTCCTGCAGATCCTCGGCCGCGGCTACCATCACGTCCTTGGCCACCCCCCCGAGGTTGTTGTCGATCAGCGCCAGCAGGATGTGCTCTTGGGCTTCCGGATAAGAGAACACGAGGGTCACCGCGTCCACATCGCGGAAGCCGTCGCTCGCCTGCCACGCGCGCACGGGCCGGGCGTGGCCGATGTGCGAGATCCACGAGGGCGCTGCGGGGACGCTCGGGAGCACCTGCGCGCGAGCCCGTTTCGCTCTGCGCGCCAGATCGGGCGCGGCCACGGCTTCGAGCGCCACGAGGATCAGGAGCCCCTCGACCCCGCCCTTGCCCTGTGCATATCTGACCAGACCCTTGCCGAAGTAGAGCCCGGAGTCCTCGCCGATCAGTTCCAGGGTGTCCCACATCGAGACGATGTCGCTCATCCACATCTCGGCATCGAGCGCGTCCCCCGAGGCCACGATCTTGCGCGCGTCCTGCCATACCGGGCCGAACAGACCGTGGAGCTGCGAAACACTCTTGCGACCGAGGTCGAGCCCGTGCGCCGAGGGCTTCGAAGTCTTACGTTTCGTGCGCTTGGCGGGCGGTTTCTTTGCCATTTCGTCTCTCCTGTGGGCGGAAACGGGCCACCTATCTGACCGTGGGAGGCTGCCTGGGCTCGATCCTCTCAGATGGCGCCGCTCGTCACGGGGCTTTCCCGGCGGAACCGGCGCGAAAGTTTCGCGCTGTCGGCTCCGCTCCCGATCCCGGCCGGGTTCTGAACCACGCAACCTCCGACTCCGCCGAGGCGCTCGAGCGCGGGCTCGATGCCTACCGGGGCGCGGTGATCGCGGTGACCCACGATCGCTGGTTCATGCGCTTGATGGACCGGTTCCTCGTGTTCCACCGCGACGGGTCGGTTACGGAGGAGATCGAGTCGCCCTACGGCGTCATGGTGGATGGATAGGACCTTCGGCCCCGCGATCGGCGACTTTCGCCGGATGTTCGCGGTCCCGGGCTCGGTCAGCATGGTCTCAGGTTTCCACCCAATGAACCCCCGGACGGAGAGTCGCCCCACTCTCCCTCCATGCAGCCGAACTGATCGAGGGGGGCCGCCCCGCCCCCCTCGATGCGGCTCGATCCAGATTTCGGCGTGAGCCGGATGAAAGGCCTTCTGGAGTGCGGAGTGCTCCGATCCCCACCCGGAGCACCACGTGCTCCAGAGGCGCGTCCTACGATGGGGTGATGAAACTGCGGGGCGTCTTGATCCTGATGTCGGCGGCGGTCCTCGTCCTCACTGGGTGCGATTCAGATGACGAGCCTCAAGCCACACCTACTCCGGCGCCGATCGAGAGCCCATCGGCGTCACCCTCGCCCTCGCCGACCCCGAGCCAGTCCCCGGAGACCGTAACCGGCTCGGACTGCGGCAACGAGGCCGTGGCCGTGGCGAACGGAGAAACGATCAGCGCCTCCTCCTGGTCCGGAACCGGAGCAGATGCTGCAGAGGTAGAGACCGCGGTCGTGGTCGACCCGGAGGCTCCTCCCGGGTGCCAGGCGTTCCTCGTGGCCACGATCGGTGGCGTCAGGTCCTCGAACGTGATCGCCGGCGACATCCAGCTGGACTTCAACCCCCCGCAGATCAGGACGCTCGCCAACGTGGATGGTGCCGAAGGACCCGAGGCGTTCGTGACCGTACAGGCCGGCGCATCGACCGAGTTCGGCGCACTCTTCTTGCTCGATCCAGTACGACCGGTGGTCTTTGACGACCCGGAGCGCGGCACCGGGGATCTGGTGGCATTCGGCGGCAGCGTGACCCACCTCGACGGCGCTACTTGCGCGCCCGGAGAGAGCGGCACGGTCGTGATCTCCAGTGCGGGTTCCCAGGGAAAGAGCTACCGGCTGGAGCGCGGTTTCTACCGGTTCCAGGGGGCTCGTTTGATCAAGGTCCGGTCCGAGATCCTCAGAGCCAGCTTTCATGAGCTGGTAGATGATTACCCGGAATTCTCTACGGATCCGTTCTTCGACTGCTTCCCCTAGCGGTCCGTTTCCTTACGATCGCCTTGCGGGTCTCTTCGCCCGCCAGGAGCAGCACCGGTGCGATCAGCACGGGTAGCCACTGCACCAGGCGAAGGGGACGTTGCTTGAGGATGCTGGCTATCGGCGGGAAGTAGACGAACGACATCATCGCGATCACCTCGACCCCGATCGCACCCAGGAGCAAGCGGTTGGAGGATGGCCGCAGCTGGAGGATAGCCGTCCTCTTGCTCCGGCACTCGTAACCGTTCGCGACTTGTGCGGTTACCACCGCCGCCCACAGCATCGCCGACAGCGTCGCTAGCTCAGCTCCGCTTTGGGGCAGCGATCCGCCCGGTCTCCACCCAAAGAAGAGAGCAGCTCCGAGGGGAATCATCAATAGCGAACCAGCCGCCTCGATCGGTCCCAGGAAGCCGTAGGCGCGGACCAGCACGCGACGGTCGAGGAGTCGTTCTTGCGGCGCACGAGGACGTTCCGCCATCAGCCGAGGACTGGGCGGCTCCGCTCCCAGGGCCAGGGCCGGCAACAGATCGGTGACGAGGTCTATTGCAAGGATCTGTAAGACCGTGAGGCCCAGTGGGACGGCCCCTCGCGACATCGCCCAGACGAGGAATGGAGCCAGCTCCGGAACGTTCGATGTGAGGACGTAGGTCAGGAACCTTTGCATGTTCTCAAACGCGCTTCTGCCTTCCTCGACCGCTTCAACGATGTGAGCAAAGTTGTCGTCGAGGAGGACCAGGTCGGCGGCCTCTCGGGCGACATCGGTGCCTGATCTCCCCATGGCGATGCCGATGTCGGCGCGTCGCAGCGCAGGGGCGTCATTGACCCCGTCGCCGGTCATCGCGACGACCTCTCCCCGGGACTGAAGGGCGCCCGCGATCCTCAGCTTCTGCTCGGGGGACGTGCGCGCTAGTACGCTGATGCGGGTGCCGATGAGACGGGCAAGGGCGGCGTCATCGTCGGGCAACTCGGAACCGATCACGACGCTCTCGGCCGGCAAGCCGATCTCCCGCGCGATCTTCATCGCGGTGGCCGGATGATCTCCGGTGATCATGATCACCCGGATCCCTGCGTCGTGGCACCGCGCGACGGCCTCGGGCACCTCGGGGCGTATCGGATCGGCCATGCCAACCAGTCCCAGGAACTCCATGTCGCACTCGACTTCCTCGGGCGTCTCGGGTGGGGTTCCTGCGAGGTCGCGGCGAGCCAAGGCGAGCAGGCGCAATCCTTGGATGGCCATTCGGTCGATGGCCTTGCGCATCTCGAGAGCCTCATCGTCACCGAAACCGATCAGTTCTCCTCCGATGCGTCCGGACTTACACAATGGAAGGACGATTTCAGGCGCTCCCTTGGTAAGGGCCTCGAAGGTCCCGGCCGGGAGGGCATGGATCGTCGTCATCCTCTGCCGCGCAGACTCGAACGGGAAGGCCACCACTCTGGGGGTTTTCCGTTCCTCCTCGTCGCGCTCCACCCCTCCCTTGCGGGCCAAGACGACGAGCGCCCCCTCGGTGGGGTCACCCACGCACCTCCACCGACCATCTCGTTCCTCGACGCGCGCGTCGCCACACAACGCCGCGGCTCTGAGAAGAGGCGTGAGCCTCTCGCGTTCCTCCAGTGCCAGCGGTCGGTCGCCCGCGTAGAGGGTGCCGACGGGTTGGTATCCCGAGCCCGAGATCGTGTGGGAGGTGTCGAGCAATGCGACCTCCCGCGCGGTCATCTGGTTGGTCGTGATCGTCCCGGTCTTGTCGCTGCAGATGACGGTTGTGCACCCCAGTGTTTCCACCGCGTCCAGATGACGAATCAGGGCACCTCTGTCAGCCATCCGGCGCGCTCCCATCGCAAGTGACAGCGTGAAGGTCGGCAACAGCCCCTCCGGGATCAAGGCGACGATGACCCCCACCCCGAACAAGAAGGCGTTCGCTGCGCTCTCGCCCATTGCCAGTGAGATCCCGTAGAACAAACCTCCCGCGGCCATCGCGAGCAACCCGATGACCCGAACCATCCGGTCGAGCTGGACCCTCAGGGGCGTAGATCGCCGGACCACACGGCCGGTGAGCTCCGAGATCCGTCCCAGCCGGGTGTGTTCGCCCGTTGCTACAACCACCGCCTCGCCCGAGCCAGACGCCACGTGGGTTCCGGCAAATACAACGCAGCGGGCGTCCAGGGCATCCTCGGGCCGAGACACCTCCGCCTCCACCGTCCTCTCGACGGATTCCGACTCTCCGGTCAACAGCGAGTTGTCGACCTTGAGTCTGGTGGAGCGGAGGACCCGTGCGTCGGCACAGACGCGATCTCCTTCACGAAGGAGGAGTACGTCGCCCCGGACGAGCTGTTCCCCGAGCACTTCCTGAACGCGCCCCGCTCGGTTGACGGTTGCCCTCTCGGGCAGGAGATCGGCGAGGGAGCGGGTGGCCCGCTCAGCCTTGAACTCCTGCACGAAGCTGAAGACGCCGTTGATCAGAACCACCACGATGATCGCCCACCCGAGCTGCTGGAGTCCTCCGACGAAGGCAAGGAGAGCGGCGAGCCAGAGCATCACTGCAAAGAAATGCAGCAGCTGGGAGGCGAACTGGCGGAGCAGACTGGGTCCGTGGACCCTGGGTATCGCGTTGGCCCCCTCGTGAGCTAGGCGCGCCCCGGCCTCCTCCTCTCCGAGACCTTCCGGGGATGACATGAGACGCGCCAGAGCATCCTCCGGACGATCGATGGCAGCGTCCGCCAGCGGATACCTCAGCTGTTCCAGCTCGCTTTCCGGCCTCGTCATGGAACCTCCTAGCTCGATCTTGCCGACCGGCCGTGCACGACACTAGGGCCAGGCGGCCCGTGAAGAGGGGGATGTCTTCCACGTACGGTCGCCGTGGTTCTGGAGCTGACAGAGCACCGGGTCCGGCTGCATTTAGGGTTGGGCGATGGAGAGCGCCTACGACTTCAAGGAGATCGAGACCCGCCTGGCCGCCAGGTGGGTCGAAGACGGGGATTACGTGGCGCCCGAGGTGCCGCTCGACCCGTCCCGAAAGCGGTACGCCCTGACGATGTTTCCGTATCCGTCGGGTGACATGCACATGGGCCACGTCGAGGTGTTCTCGATCCACGATTCCTACGCCCGGCACTCCCGGATGAAGGGCTACGAAGTTCTGAACCCGATCGGATTCGACGCGTTCGGACTCCCCGCCGAGAATGCGGCCATCAAGCGAGGGATCAATCCGCGGGAGTGGACCTACTCGAACATCGAGAAACTGCGCTCCAGCGCCGTGCGCCTCGGCTGCTCCTTCGACTGGACCCGCACCTTCCGCACGTGCGACCCGGAGTACTACCGCTGGAACCAGTGGATCTTCCTCCGCCTGTTCGAGCGCGGGCTTGCTTACAAGAAAGAGGCCGCCGTCAACTGGTGTCCGAACGACAAGACCGTTCTCGCCAACGAGCAGGTGATCGCCGGTCGGTGCGAGAGATGTGACACGCTCGTGATCAAGCGGTACATGTCGCAGTGGTTCTTCAAGGTCACCGACTACGCCGACCGCCTCCTCGACGACATGGCGCTAAACGATCGGTGGACCGACCGGCTGAAGATGCTGCAATCGAACTGGATCGGGCGCTCCTACGGCGCGGAGATCGAGTTCCCGATCGAGGGCCTGGCTGAACCGATCACCGTCTACACCACGAGACCGGACACGCTGTGGGGGGCGACCTTCTTCGTGATGGCCCCGGAGCACAAGCTGGCCGAGGACCTGGTCATGGGGACGCCGGTCGAGGACGAGCTCAAGGTCTTCCGCAAGGAGGTCGAACGGCTCACCGAGGTGGACCGGACCTCGACCGAGCGGGAGAAGAAGGGCCTGTTCCTCGGGAAATACGCGACCAATCCCGTGAACGGCGAGCAGATCCCGATCTGGGTCGCCGACTACGTGCTCCTCGATTACGGGACCGGAGCGATCATGGCGGTGCCTGCACACGACCAGCGCGACTTCGAGTTCGCCCGCAGTTACGATCTGCCGATCCGGGTCGTCATCCAACCCGAGGGCGAAACGTTCGAGTCCGATTCCATGACCGAGGCGTTTCCCCACGACGGGGTCATGGTCAACTCCGGTGAGTTCGACGGCACGCCGGCCGATGAGGCTGTGGCGAAGGTGACCGAGTGGCTCGAGAAGAAGGGGATCGGCAAGGGAGCGGTCAACTTCCGGCTGCGGGATTGGTTGATCTCCCGCCAGCGCTACTGGGGGACACCGATCCCGATCGTCTCTTGTGACGACTGCGGTCTGGTGCAGGTCCCCGATGACCAGTTGCCGGTCGTGCTGCCGGAGGGGGTCGACTTCACGCCCACCGATGAGGCATCGCCGCTCGCCAGCGCTCACGAGTGGGTGAACGTTCCCTGTCCGTCATGCGGGAAGTCCGCCAAGCGAGAGACCGACACGATGGACACCTTCGTCGACTCGTCGTGGTACTTCCATCGTTACCTCGATCCGCACAACGAGGAGATTCCCTTCGATCGGGCCAAGTCGGATGCGTGGATGCCCATGGACATCTATTGGGGCGGGGTGGAGCACGCGGTGCTCCACCTCATTTATGCGCGGTTCTTCCAGAAGTTCTTCATGGACATCGGTATGGCGAGAGACCCGGAGCCTTTCCCGCAGATGCACAATCAGGGACAGGTCACGATGGGCGGCAAGAGGATGTCGAAGAGCAGGGGGAACCTGGTCTCTCCGGCGGAGGCGTTCGATCTCTACGGTGCCGATGCCCTCCGGCTCTACATCCTGTTCTCCGGGCCCCCCGAGCAGGACTACGACTGGCCCGAGGAAGGCGTTACCTCGATCGGTCGGGTGACGTTCCCCTGGTTGCAGCGGGTGTGGCGCATGTGCGATGAGTCCCGCACGCTCGAAGGCACCACACGCGGCGATGCGGAGATGGATCTCACGAAGAGCCTCCACCGAGCGATCCAGGCGGTGACCAGCGACTTCGAGACGTTCTCGTACAACACCGCGATCGCGCGGTTGATGGAGCTCGTCAACGAGACCTACCGTTACCGGGCGGCCGGGGGAGACAACGGCGAGGTCGTGCGTGAGGTGGCCCTCACCCTGCTCAAGCTTCTGGCCCCCATGGCGCCCTACATGACCGAAGAGCAGTGGCGACGCTTCGGCAACGAGGGCTCGATCCACGTCGAAAGCTGGCCGGAGTTCGACCCCGATCTGATCGTCGAGGATGACGCGGTGATGGTCGTGCAGGTGAACGGGAAGGTGCGCGACACGATCTCCGTCCCGGTGAACGTGACCGAGGCCGAGATGCTGCAGCGAGCGATGGCATCGGAGAAGATCCAGCGTTACCTCGACGGTAAGGAACCGGCGAAGGTCATCGCCAGACCTCCGAAGATGCTGTCGCTGGTCGTCTAGAAAATCTCGGGGTTCCAGGGTTTGCGGGCGGTTCGGAACAGCCCATCGGCGCGCTCGACCGCACCACTTGACAGCTCCTCGGCCCGCAACGCTCGCTCGAATTCTGCGAACGTGAACGCTCCGAGATAGACCGCGCCGAGTTCCCGTGCATGCAGTTTGATGTGAGCGTCCTCGTCGGTCTTCGTCACCCTTGCTTTACCGCGCGAGATCTCGAATGACCAGCGACCTTCATTCCACGGACAGAAGTCGTCGACCACCTCGAAGACGACCTCGCCGGAGCCGTTGTAGGTACGGGCTTCGAACGCGCCGGGGATGTCGACGATACGGGCCCACACGGAGTCCGAGCTGCGGGCCCTTAGCCCGCGTGGCTCCATGAGCATCAGCATCAACGCCGAGTCCTGAGGTTGCCCCCATGCCTTGACCGATGCGGTCAGATCGATGCCGAAGACGAAACGCCACATCTCGCGTTCGGCGGCCGGACTCGTGGCGACCAGTTCCTTTACGTCGACATGACCTTCCGGAGAGCCGGTTTCCCACTTGTGGTGCATCCGGTAGATCGCGTAGGCGACCGGCTCGGAGTCGAGCTCGAGGATCCCGCAGAAGAGTGGTCCGCCTCCGTCCCGGTGTCGTTCGGGGTCGGGAAGCGTGTGGTGTCGCCACCATTCCTCGGA
>JAENWQ010000125.1 GCA_016649855.1 Actinomycetota bacterium
CCCAACGTCCGGTCCCATGACCAACCGGGCCAGAGCAACCATCAGCATCATCTCTGCGAGCGCCGGCTCGGGGTGAGCGGCCATCAGGATGTCCGGCTTCTGCCTGAAGTTCTGGACGATCACTTCCATGATGTGGCCGTGCCGCTCGTGCGCGTCGCGGATCGCGAGGAGGGTATCTATGCGTTCGTCGAAGGTCTCTCCGATGCCGACCAGGATCCCGGTCGTGAACGGGATCGCGTTCCGGCCCGCTGCCTCCAGCGTCTCCAGTCGTAGCGCAGGTTTCTTGTCGGGCGCTCCGAAGTGCGCGCTCCCCCGCTTCAGCAATCGCTCGGAGATGGTCTCGAGCATCATCCCCTGGCTCACGGACACCCCTCGGAGCAGCACTGCTTCCTCATCGGTAAGCGTGCCCGGGTTCGCGTGTGGCAGGAGGGGGGTCTCCTTGAGCACCGCGGCGCATGCGGCGGCAAGGTACTCGATCGTCGAGGTATAGCCCATCTCGGCCAGCTCGTCGTGAGCCTCGCTCCACTTCCTCTCCGGCTTCTCGCCCAGAGTAAACAGCGCTTCCATGCAACCGGCCGCGGCACCGGCCCGAGCGACATCGACGACCTCATCGATGGTCATGAACGCCCTTTCTCCAGCAACAGGAGGGTGGGCGAACGTGCAGTACCCGCAGGAGTCGCGGCACAGTTTCGTCAGTGGGATGAAGACCTTCTTGGAATAGGTGATCCGGGGTCCAGTGGTGTCGTCACGGAGAGATCTGGCGGCATCGAGCAGAGGAGAGGGATCGGAGGCAGCCAGGAGGGCTATCTCGCGCACCTCGGAGGCATCGAGCCTGTCCCCGGACGCGGCGCGGGCGGCCAAGCCGTCAAGTCGGGTCATCGGAGGGCAGTCTAGTGCCCCAAGCACTAGTAGCCTCCTCCGGTGACCATCACCGCACTTGCCGGAGGCGTGGGTGGAGCCAGGTGCCTCGTTGGGCTCCAACGTGTCCTCGGGGAGAACCTCACCGCGATCGTGAACACCGGTGACGACGCCGAGTTCTACGGCGTGCACGTTTCCCCCGACGTCGACATCGTGTCGTACTGGCTGGCGGGGATCGCCGATATCAACCGCGGCTGGGGCTTGAAGGACGACACCTTCCATCTCGTGGAAGGGATGAGGAAGCTGGGCGAGGATGCGTGGTTCTCTCTCGGCGACAGGGATCTCGCAACCTGCGTGTTCCGTACCGGCCGTCTGGCCGGCGGCGCCACGCTGACGGCCGTAACCGATGAGATCCGGAGGCGCCTGGGCATCGCAACACGGATCATCCCGATGTCCGACGATCCGGTTCGGACGAGGGTTGTGACCTCCGACGGCCGCAACCTCGAGTTCCAGGAGTACTTCGTCAAGGAGCGATCGGAACCGTCCGTGGAACAGATCCTCTTCGAAGGCATCTCCGAAGCGAAACCTGCCCCCGGAGTGATCGAAGCGTTGACGGGGGCCGAGCGGATCATCTTGTGTCCGAGCAACCCTCTCCTCTCGATCGAGCCGATCCTTGCGCTGCCGGGCGTCAGGGACGCGCTGCGCGAACACACAGATGTCGTGGCGGTCTCACCCATCGTCGGAGGGAACGCGATCAAGGGTCCCCTCGCGCTCATGCTCGCCGATCGCGGTGCGGACGTCTCTCCCGCCGGGGTGGCGTCCTTCTACGCCGGCTTGTGCAGCACCTTCGTCGTCGACGAAGTCGACGCGGAGCTCGTCGACGCCGTCAAGGAGTTCATTCCGAACGTGCTGACCGCACCGACGATCATCCCGGACCCGGACGCGTCCGAAACCCTGGCCAGAGTGCTGCTCGCATGAGCGAGTCAAAGGTTACCCACTTGCGACGCACGCCCCTCGCGATGGGGAAAGCATGATGTCGGTCACGATCATTCCGGTGACGGGGATACCGGAGGTGGCTCCCGGGGACGATCTCGCCGCGCTCATCTCTGGACCCCTCGACGTTTCGCTGCAGGATGGTGATGTGGTGGTCGTCGCACAGAAGATCGTCTCGAAGGCCGAAGACCGCATCGTGCCGGGCAGCGACCGGCGCCGGGCGGCGGTCGACGAATCCGTGCGGATCCTCCGGCGCTCGGGAGACATGATCATCTCCGAAACGAGGCACGGTTTCGTGTGCGCCAACTCGGGGGTCGATGCTTCGAACGTCGAGGGCGACAGCGTCCTTCTTCTGCCGCTCGATCCCGACCTCTCCGCCCGGCGGCTGCGAGCTGGTCTCAAGCACCTCACCGGAGCCGACGTCGCGGTGATCGTCGCGGATACCTTCGGCCGGGCGTGGAGGATCGGACAGACGAACGTCGCGATCGGCGTCGCCGGCATGGACGCCTTCACCGACTACCGGGGTGGACGTGACACCCAGGGCCGGGACCTCACCGCCACCCGCATCTGCACGGCCGACGAGATCGCCGGCGCCGCGGAACTGGTCATGGGAAAGACCGCTGCCATCCCGGTCGCCGTGGTCAGAGGAGCCACGATCGTCTCCGGCCGAGGCTCCGCCCGAGACATCGTCCGCCCCCCTGAAGAAGATCTGTTTAGGTAGGAGGCTGGTGTAGCCTCACTCGACGATGAGCAAGAAACTTGAAGAGAAGCAGAAGCGCAGGCAGATCGAGGACGAGCGCGAGGCCGCCCGGAAGCGTGCTGGCCGGAAGCGCAACTTCCTGACCTGGGGCGTCGTGGTCGTGGTCGCCTCTCTAGTGGTCGTGCTGATCGCCCTCGAGAAGGATAAGGAGTCGGCGCCCGTGGGGGTCGATCAAACCGCAGCCGGCTGCGCGGAGATCGAAACCCCTGAGGAGATGCCCACGGCCAACCACGTCGACGATGGCACCACGGTGCAGTATTCGACCACCCCGCCAACCTCCGGCGATCACTGGATCGACCCGGCTCCGTCCGGATTCAACCCTCCGTCGTCCGTAGGCGACCCCCCCACCGAGCGTTTCGTGCACAACCTGGAGCATGGGGAAATCGTCTTCTGGTACCGGCCGGACGCGCCGCAGACCGTCATCGACGATCTCGAGGGCTACTTCGACAACACCACGACAGCGGTTGCGATCCTGGGACAGCCATACGAAGGCGTGCCGTCGACGTACAACTTCACGATGACCGCCTGGGGTGCTTCGCAGTCGTGCAAAGAGGTGTCCGAAGACACCATCAACGCGTTCCGCGAGCAGTTCCAGAACAAGGGCCCCGAGCAGATCGGCGTTCCCCCCTTCTCGGCCCCGGAGTAGCGCCGGGCTCTAGACCTTCGAGCGGAACCAGGCGACCGTCTGGGCCAGTCCCTCGTCGAGACCGACGTTAGGGGACCACCCGAGGACCTCGGCAGCCTTCTTGTTGGATACGCGCGTGCGGAAGAGCTCGCCCGGGCGCGCGGGAGCGTAGGTCGGATCGAACTCGCTGCCGGATAGCTCCTTCAACTTGGCGTGCAGGTCGTTTACCGAGATCTCGGAATCACTCGAGATGTTCACCAGCTCACCGCTGCCCTTCGTGCGCGCGGCGAGGAACGCCGAAACGACGTCGTCCACGAAAACGAAATCGCGCGATTGCTTCCCATCGCCGTAGATAGTGGTCGGCTTCCCCTCGAGCATGCGCCTCGAGAAGATCGCGACGACCTGTCCTTCGAGGCCGACCTCGGACGCCGGTTCCTGCCGCGGTCCGTAGACGTTCGCCAGGGCGAGCGCGGTGTAGTCGAGTCCCTTCACGATCTTGAAGTAGCGCAGGTAGTCGAGCACCACCTTCTTGGAGACCCCGTAGGGAGATTCGGGAGCGGACTCTGGGAGATAGATCTGATCCTCGGTGACCGGCAGGCGCGTTTCATCCGGCTCACCGTAGATACAGCCTCCCGAGGACGTAAACACGACCTTCTTCGTGCCCGCCTCGCTCGCAGCATGGAGGAGGTTGAGGGATCCGATCACGTTCACCATCGCGTCGTGGATCGGATCGGCGACCGAGGCACGCACGTCGACCTGCGCGGCGAGGTGCATGATCACCTCGGGCTCGTTACGACGAACCAGCTCGCCAACCGCGGTCGAGGTGACATCGATGCGGTGGAAGGAGAACTTACCGACCTCCGAGCTGCGAGCGCCGGCGAGGTTCGCGAGGGAACCGGACGACAGGTCGTCGACCCCGATGACCTCCTCGCCCTCGGCGAGCAGGTGGTCCACGAGATGCGAACCGATGAACCCAGCCGCTCCCGTCACGAATACGCGCATACAGCCTCCATGTTGTTCTGCGTCCCGCCGAGGCGGCCCGCTTCTGAGTATCCCTGTGGGCGTCTTCTTCGGTGTCCTAAGTCTTGGTGTTGTCTTCGAGCGTGATTCCGATAAGCGTCGCATCTTTCGAGGCGATCGAGGCTTCGCCGAGGATGCTCCGCCGAACGATGGCTCCGGCCTCGACCACCGCTCGGGGCATGAGGACCGACTCCTCAACCACGGCTCCCGCCTCGATCTCTGCGTCCTCTCCGATGGAGGCCGAAGATACCTGCGCGTCTCCATCGATCTTCGCCCCCTCGCCGATGAGAGAGCCACCCGTGAGCTCCGGTAACTGTGCGTCCCGGTAACGACCGGAGAGGGCGTCGAGGTTCGCCTGGAGAAACTTCTCTGGGGTCCCGATGTCCATCCAGTAGGACTCGGCCGCCACGGCGAACAGTCGGGCCCCCTCCTCGACGAGTCCCGGGAACAACTGCCGTTCCGCCGACCACACCTCACCGCGGGGGATCCGCTCGAGCACCGAAGGCTCGAGCACGTAGATCCCCGCGTTGATCAGGTTCGTCGTGGCCTCATCCCGAGGCGGCTTCTCGATGAAGCCGAGCACGCGGCCACCCTGCTCCGTTGGGACCACGCCGTACGCCGAGGGGTCGTCGACCGGTGTGAGAACGATCGTCGCCTCCGCGCCGCGGTCGCGGTGGAACTCGAGCACCTCGCCCAGATCGATGTCCATGAGCACATCGCCGTTGAACACCAGAAACGTGCCGTCGGACGCGAACTCCTCTGCGTTCCTCAGGGCGCCGGCGGTTCCGAGGGGTTCCTCCTCGTGCGTGACGTGAACAGCCAAGCCTCTGCTCGCGGCCTGGCCAACCGTCGTCTCGAAGGCCTCCGCGAGATACGACGTCAAGAGCACGACCTCATCGACACCGTGACGCTGGAGGAGGTCGAAGACGTGCTCGATGTGCGGGCGATTGGCGATGGGCAGGAGATGTTTGGGGCGCGTGTTGGTCAGCGGTCTGAGCCGGGTCCCCATACCGCCCGCAAGGATGAGTGCCTTCAAGCTCAGCCCCTCACGCTGCGAGCGGACAGTCCGATGATCACGAGTCCGGCGGCGACGACGAGGACGCCGATCCACCTGAGCGCGGGGACCTCTTCACCGAGGACGAACCGCGACAGCAACACGACCGCGACGTAGGAGAGCCCAACGAAGGGATACGCCAGCGACAGCGGGACGCGAGAGAGCACGACGAGCCAGAACATGCCGGAAACTCCAAAGAGAAACATCCCGAGGTACAGACGTGGTTCGCGCGCCGCTCGCCCCAAGTAATCGCCGAATGCGGCAACCTCGGCCGAGCCAAGCCGCCCGACACGATCCATCGCTCCCTTCAGGATCACCTGTCCGGCGACGGCGAAGCCGACGCTGACCACCAGGAAAGCCATCGAGATGAGGCTGCTCGTCTTAGACCCGGCGGTCGCTACGGCCAGTCCTTCCGGGATCGGGGCCTCGAGTGCCATCAGTCAACCGACCTTTCTCTTGAGCAGCCCATACCTTAGGGGCTCAGGCCCGATTGACCGTAACGGGTTGGTTAGGGAGCCGACGAGGCCACCTTTGTGACTTTGACGTTGAAAAGGGTGTCCTTGAGGCCGAGGGCATTGCGGACATCCCAGCCACTCTCGCGTCTCGTCGCATCCTTCCCGACGATCTTCACGCCACCCCGTTTCTTTGAGAACACAACCGTCACGCGATCCGAAACCCCTAGAGGCCCCTTGATCACGAACCGGACGAGGTTGCCGGTATTGAAGGCGGCGTCCAGCTTCGCAGAGAACTCCGACCACGACATAGTGACTTTCCAAGAATGGTTGGGGTTCGCGGCAACCGCATCCGGGCCGTCCTTGACTCCCCGCAGATATGGATATGCGGATCCGCCCCAGACGTTCTCGTTGTCCTCCGTGTATCCACCGGACGAAGACGAGTAGAGGGCCGAGATCGGATTACCCTCGTAGGTGATCACCACGTCCTTCGTGTTGTTGACCGCCTTCTTCCAGTCCTTCCAGTACTGCCCCGACCCGGTGCGCTTCGCGTCACCGATGTAGGCCTGATCGAGCGTCGAGTCGACGACCGCGCAGAGACACGGGACGCGGAACTGTCCGGAATCTTCGACCTTCTTGAAGGCGTACGTCCGGCCGGCGATCGCCTGGGCTTCGAGCGCGCCCTTGGGCCACGATGCCGGGACCTCGCCGAGGCCATAGAGGTACTGCTGCATCGGGAGCACGATGACCGTCTCGAGGCAGAAGTTGCCGTCGCACGACGACGTCGCGAACGGCCACACCTCGATCCGCCCGTAGGCGTAGTTGATCGACTTCTGAGTCACTCTCACGAGCGAGCCGTACTCCTCGTAGCGAACCACCAGCGGGTGATCGGGGTCGCCGAACACCTTGTTGCCCTCTTTCTGGATCCGCTTGCCGTTCTTGAAGAGCTTCACCCCACCGGTCGAGCTCAGATCGACGCGCCAGCCCACCGACGTGCCACCCTGCGCGATCTGGTTCTTGCTTCCCTTGACCTTGAAGACGAGCTTGCCGCCGTCCTGCTTGAAGGCCGAGGACGAGAAGCCGACCGACTTTCCCGACTGCAGGAGGCCGACTCTGATCTTGGACGGCATCGAACGCTCATTCACCTTCGTGCCCGTGTAGTAGGTCTTCACGATCTCGGTGCCGCTCTTGCCTTTGAGGGCGCGGCCGTAGGCCCCGTACTGGGACATGCCGATGCCGTGGCCCCATCCGCCGCCCTTGATCGTGACCTTCCGTTCCGCGTGAGCGGTACCGGGGACGAGGAGCACGGCGAACGATGCCGCGCACATGAGCAGGACAAGGACCTTGGGGCGCATCCCTACATGATGCCTTCTCGGGGGAGAAACGTCTGACTTAGGTGCTTTCACGCCATCGCCGCCTCATATGCGCCCACGGTCGCTCGGGCGGTTGCCGTCCACGTATAGCGCGCCGCTTGCGACCTGCCGGCGAGCTCGAGCCTCCGCCTGACGGAGCCGTCGGTGGCCACGGTGAGCAGTCCCCGGGCAAGATCGTCGACCTCCAAGGGATCCACCAGGAACGCCGCGTCGCCCAGCACCTCAGGGGCTGCGTCGTACCGGCCCACGACGGACGCGGTGCCGGCCGCCATCGCCTCGAGAGGCGGAAGACCGAACCCTTCGTAGAGGGACGGATAACAGAAGACATCGGCGGCCGCGAACAGACCGGGAAGCGTTTCGTCTCCGACCCGGCCGAGGAGCATGACGCCCTCGGTCTCAGGAAGGTCTTCGCCCCATCCCTTCGGGCCGGCGATCACCAACCTCCAACCACCCAGCTCGGAGCGGATCATCGACCACGCGCTCAGAAGCCGCTTGAGGTTCTTGCGCGGCTCGATCGTTCCGACCGCCAGCACGAACGGGCCCGGGATCCCCATACGTCCGAGTGCCATGCCGGACAACGGGGCGGCTCCGAAGAACTCCGGGGACACACCTTCATGGGTCACGTGGATCCCCTCGGCGGCCAGCGTGTAACGCTCGGCTACCTCGGCCTTGATCGTCTCCGTCGGGACCACGACCGCTCGGGCGCGCGCGACGGACCAGGGAACGAG
>JAENWQ010000272.1 GCA_016649855.1 Actinomycetota bacterium
CCTGATGGAGCACCTGCCACCCGTCGGATGGGCCGACGTAGCGACGAAACACGACATCGACGCGCTGAGGGTCGCGACCAAGCACGATCTCGACGCGCTGAGGGTCGCGACCAAGCACGATCTCGACGCGCTGAGGGTCGCGACCAAGCACGATCTCGACGCGCTGCGGGCCGTGACCAAGCACGATCTCGACGCGCTGAGGGCCGTGACCAAGCACGACATCGACGCGCTGCAGGTTTCCACCAAGCGGGGCCTCGAGCATGCGGTTGCAAGCCTCGAACAGCGTTCCGAGATCCTGGAGAACAGGCTCCTTGCCACCTTCCGCGCTGAACTGAACGTCCAGACGCGCACGATGATCTACGCGATGTCCGCTTCAACGGTCACCGTCGCCACCCTCGCGTTCGGAGCGGCGCGCCTCGTATGAGTCCGAGCCCAGCTAGCTGCTAGGACGCTTCCGGCGCGATCCTCTCGGTTGCCATGATCGATGCAGCTTCGAGGCGCGTCCTGGCCCCCGTCTTGCGCATCCCATTGCGGATCAAGGTTTCGACGGTCGAGGGCTTGATCTGGAGATGCGCGCCGATCTCCTTCGTGGGAGACCCGGACGCAACGAGGGTGAGGACCTCACGTTCTCGCGACGTAAGGCGTCCCCGCGCGGGGGCTCGATTCGGTCGCGACAGACCAGCCTCACGGGCCGCCTTGCGGATACGTCGCAGGAGAGGATCGTGGTGCAGGTCCTCGGCGATCTTCTCGGCATCGATCAACCGCGCTCTCGCGTCCTCGATGTCGCCGGCCCTGATCGCTGCGAGGGCCGCCCCCAGGCGGCACCGACCCGTCCGTGCGGCCCAGACGCCGTCCCACCTGGACCGAGCCTCGTCGAACAGGGCCACCGGATCTTCTCCGGGAGCGTTGCCACTCATGGCGGCCAGCGCGCACCGTTCGAAGAACGCACCCCTCAGGTACTCGAATCCTGGTTCGATATCCGGGTAGGCGACCGGGCGGCCGAGCTCCATCCGCGCCCAGTCGGCCTCGAGCCGTACCACCGTTCCGCCGGGCCCCCTAAAGAGGTCCTCTTCGGCCAGGGCGACCACCGCCTCGAGGTTGCCGGCGAGCCAGTGGAGCCGCGCCATGCCGCTCAAGACCTCGGCCTTAGCGCGCTCGCTGATCGCCCACTTCTCGAGGTTGGGGATCCGCGCCCTGGCCCGATCGAACATCCCCAGTTCCGCGAGGCACCCGATGAGCAGGCCTTCGGCCCGCGGCCGTAGCGTTCCTATCGGGGTGTTCAGGTCGAGGAGCGATTCGAGCTCGTAGATCACATCGGCGTAGCGGCCGACCCGGATCATGTGGAGGGCGGCGGCCTCGATACGGAAGCCGGTCTCCCAGTTGCCGAGGCCTTGTTCGTGGGCCCGCCACGCCATCGCAAGCGCGAGGGCCTCTCCCTCTTCTCCGTCCTTCTGTTGGAACAGCAACTGGATCAGCTCGACGGAGGCGAGGAACTCGTTCGTCACCGCGTCCGACTTCTTCGCCTCGAGGATCGAAGCCTTCAGGTGATCGTCGGCGCCGGGCCGTCCCGACTGCATCAGTGCGACCCCGGCGATCCGCAGAGCCCGGTCCAGCTCGACCCCTCGGTCGCGCGCGAGCTCGAGGGCGGCCAGGAACGGAGCGGTGTCCGTTCCGAAGGTGACCGCGGGGAGGTTCGCTTCTGCGAGCCTGAGGCGAAGGGACGTATCGAGTGCCGGCTCTCCTTCCGGGATCAGCGCCAGGCCCTCTTCGGCGTGCCGTGCGGCGTCGGCGAAACGACCGATCGAGATCGCCGCCCAGGCGCGGTGGTGGAGGACCGTGGCGCCTACGACCGGAGAATCGTCCTCCACCAGATCGAGGATCTCGAGGCCCTCCTGGGAGCGCCCCACATCGATCAGGGCCTTGGTCGCGTCGAGCAATAGCGTCGTGGGCGGGGCGCCGGGGGCGGTGGTCGCCGCCAGTTTCAGCAACGAGGCGCGCTGCTCCGGGCGCCTTGAGGTCTCCAAGGCTCTGAGGGCGGCCGCATGTGCCTCACCGGATCGCCCGGCCCCGAAGAGGTGGACCGCAGCCTCGGCCGGATCGCCCAGCCGGTCGGCGATGTCGCCGTGGAGCGAGGCGCGGCGCGCGTCGTCGATCAACTCGACGATCGCCTCCGCGATCCGGGGGTGGACGATCTCCAGATGGTCA
>JAENWQ010000098.1 GCA_016649855.1 Actinomycetota bacterium
CCGACGAGGATCCAGGTTACGGGCGGCTCGTGGCCGGCCCAGATCTGGGGCGCCTACATGAAGAGGGCGCTGTCCCAATACCCGGTGCTCGGGTTCTCATCGCCCGGAGGGACGACGACGGCCCAGATCGATTCGCGCACCGGTTGCCTGGCCACGAAGAAGACTCCAACCGAGTTCTCGGTCACCGGGACGTTCATCGAGGGCAAAGCCCCCGAGAAGCCGTGTGAGGTGCCCGACGACCTCAAGACCAAAGAGGAGAAACGAGAAGAGAGTCATTCGGACGTTCCCGATGTCGTCGGTATGTTCGAGGACGATGCCGTCGACCTTCTCGAGGACCACGGCTTCGATGTCGATGTCGTGGTGGAGAAGGAGGACGACAGACACGACGCCAAGGAGAACAGCGGTGTGGTTTGGATGCAGGACCCATCCGCAGACTCGAACGTCCGCAACGACTCGACCGTAACGATCTGGGTGAACCCCTGACCACCTTTAAGGTCCCTAGCCCGCGGTATGGCGCGGGGAAACCTCTTCAAAGGTGACTTAGGTGCGGCGAGAGGCGTAGGGGTGTCCCGGGACCACGAATCGCCACGGGAGGTCGTCGCCCTTTCCGGGGCTGAGCCCGACCCGCACGGTTTCGGCGACCTCGGCCGCGCGCCACTCCCCGGTCTCATCATCTTCCGCGATCCAGAAGTCGCCCCCACGAAGGAGTGACGCTCCGTTGTCGTCCTTGCCGATCCCCATCGCCGTGGTGAGACGCGCGGGGCCGGCGGCAACGAGCCGGTCGGAGATCCCGGGGCGGCGCACGCGCATCTCGTCGATCCCTTCGAGGGGCTCCCCCGCTCTGAGTAGCACCGCCTCGCAGACCCCGGGCCGGTCGCACACGACGTTCGCGCAGTAGTGCATCCCGTAAGTGAAGTACACGTACAACTGGCCGGGAGCACCGAACATCACCTCGGTCCTCGGGGTCATGCCCCCGTACCCATGGGAACCCGGGTCCATCTCGCCTCTGTACGCCTCGACCTCGACCAATCTCACCGCGACGCGCACGTTTCCCAACCGGTGTACGAAGATGCAGCCGATCAGGTCCCGGGCGACGGAGAGTGAGTCGCGCTCATAGAAGGGCCGCGGGAGTCTCTTCACGAACCACTTACGCGAGCAGCCACGCGAGCAACGCCTTTTGTGCGTGCATCCGATTCTCGGCTTGATCCCACACGACCGATTGCGGACCGTCGATCGCATCGGCGGAGATCTCCTCGCCCCGGTGCGCCGGAAGACAGTGCATCACGATGGCGTCATCGGCGGCGAGATCGAGAGCGGTCCGGTCGATCGAGTAGCCCTGGAACGTGGACCTGCGCCGCTCCGTCTCGGCTTCCTGTCCCATCGACGCCCACACATCCGTGTACAGCACGTCTGCGCCCGTCACCGCCTCGGCGACCACGGTGGTCACCACGACGCTTCCCCCGGTCTCGGCCGCTATCTGTGCACAGCGCTCGGCGACCACGGCGTCCGGCTGGTGACCACCCGGAGTCGCGACCCTCACGTGCATCCCCAGTTTCGTTCCCGCGAACATGAGCGAGTGAGCGACGTTGTTCCCATCCCCGACGTAGGCAAGCACCATGCCCGCCGGGTCCTTCTTCTGTTCCATGATCGTCTGCATGTCGGCGAGGGCCTGGCAGGGATGCGAGAGATCGCTCAGCGCGTTGACCACCGGAACAGACGCCGCACTGGCCAGTTCGAGCAGGCGGTCGTGTCCGAAGGTCCGGATGACGATGCAATCGACGAACCGAGACAGGACCGTTCCCGTATCGGAGACGGTCTCGCCTCTGCCGATCTGCAGCTCATCGCCCCTCAACACCAAGGCATGTCCACCCATCGAAGTCACGGCGACCTCGAACGACACCCGCGTTCGGGTGGAAGGCTTCTCGAAGATGAGAGCGACCTGCTTACCGGCAAGAGTTTCCGCAGCCTTGTTGGGCTTGTCCTTCACCTCCGCGGCGCGGTCGAGCAGCTCCTTCAACTCCTCGATCGAAAGATCGTCAACGCTCAGGAAGTCCCTCTTACTCATGTCCTCAACTCCGCTCCGGTGCGTTCCCCGACCGCGCCCAGGATGCGGTCCCTGACCGTGGTGGCGTCCTCGTCGGTGAGGGTCCTATCCGGTACTCGCAGCTCGAGCGCGTATGCCAGGCTCTTCTTGCCGGCCGGAACCTGCTCGCCCGTATAGACGTCGAACAACTCCACCTTGGCCACCTCGGGCGCGCCCGACTTCGCGATCAGGTCGCCGATCTTCTCCGCCGGTACGCCGGCATCGACGACGAACGCGAGGTCCAGGTAGATGGCGGGGTACCTGCCGAGCTCCGCGACCTGGGGGCGGGGCGGTAGAGCCGCCATGATCGGTGCCACCGCGATCTCGAACGCCACGCTGCCTTCGGGAACATCGAACCTCTCGCACACCTCCGGGTGGATCTCTCCGAGCGCACCGAGGGCCGTCCCGTTCAACGACACCGCCGCGGCACGGGTGGGGTGGAAGGGATGTCCCGTCACCGGGCGGAACCGTGGCGCCTCGAGTCGTAATCCGGTGAAGAGGGCCTCGAGGACCCCCTTAGCCGAGAAGAAGTCCCAGCGCCGACCGGCGTCGCGCCAGCGCTTACCGGTTCTCAGTCCCGTAAACACCGCGGCGAGCACGTCCGCCTCCTGCGGAAGATCCGCGTCCGATGGCTCGTAGATACGCGCCAGTTCGTACAACGCAACGCCTTCCGCGCGCTGCGCGACGTTGCGGGCGACGGATCTCAGGAGTCCCGGAAGGATGGTCGTTCGAAGCACGCCCTCGTCCTCGCTCATCGGGTTGGAGAGCACGACCGCGTGCCGTGCCGGGTGATCCTGTGGGAGGCCAAGATCGTCGACATCCTTCGAAGTGACCAGCGAGGGCGTCCACGCCTCCGCCATCCCGACTCCGGACAGAAGTTGACGGATCCGCCGGTCGGCGATCTGCGCGGGCTTGAGGCCACCGGAACGACCCTTGGGGATGGTCGCCGGCAGCTTGTCGAAGCCTTCGAGACGGGCAACCTCCTCGATGAGATCCACCTCACGCTCAACGTCGGGGCGGAAGGTTGGGACCTCGACCTTCAGGACGTTCCCCGCTGGCTCGACGTCGAAGCCGACCGCGCGGAGATGGGCGATCTGGTCGTCCACCTGGATCTCGTACCCGAGGAGATGTTCCGTGCGAGACGGACGCAGGCTGATCGTTCGACGTTCCGGATAATGCGGATACTCATCCACCACCTCCGTTGAGATCAGGCCCCCTGCAACTTCGGCGAAGAGCATGCACGCCCGGGCCGCGGCAAAAGGCACTCCCTCGGGGTCTACCCCGCGCTCGAAACGGGCGGATGCCTCGGTGAGGAGCCCAAGGTCGCGGCTGGTCTGAGAAACCGATGAGGGATCGAAGCGCGCAGCCTCGAGGACGAGAGCGGTCGTATCGTCCGACACCTCGGAGTCCTCGCCGCCCATCACCCCGGCGATCGCGAGCGGACGTTTGGGATCGCAGATCAACAGATCGACGAGGCGCATCTGGCGCTCGATCCCGTCGAGCGTTGTGAGCTTCTCGCCCGGCTTCGCCCGGCGAACGACGATCTTGTTATCGGTGATCTGGCGGGCGTCGAACGCGTGCAGCGGCTGACCGGTCTCGAGTAGAACGTAGTTCGTAACGTCGACCGCGTTCGAGATGGGCCTGATCCCCGCCGCCAACAGGCGCCGCGCCATCCACGCGGGCGAAGGTGCGATCGTGATGCCGTCGATATAGCGGGCGATGTAGCGAGAACACCCAGCGGGATCGTCGATCTGAACCTCGATTGGGTTCGCCACATCGGACGCCGGCACGTGGACCTCGGGTAGCCGGAGCTCTTTGCCCACGAGCGCGGCGACCTCGCGAGCGACGCCGATGAGACTCATGCAATCACCGCGGTTGGGGGTGACCTCCAGCTCGTAGATGACGTCGTCGAGTCCGAGCGCCTCGACTACGTTGGCCCCCAGGGTCACCTCCGACGGAAGGATCAGGATCCCGGACTGATCCTTCGAGACCCCCAGTTCCGCTCCCGAGCACAGCATGCCGCGGGAGACCTCGCCCCTGATCTTCCGCTCGGTGATCTCCACGCCGGGGAGATGCGCTCCCACACGAGCAAGCGGCACACGATCTCCCAATTTGAAGTTCTTGGCTCCGCAGACGACCCGCTGTTCCTCGCCGTCGGCCCAGCGGACGTCGACCAGCGACAACGTGTCGGCGTTCGGATGGTCGACGATGTTCAACACCTCGGCGGCAACGACGCCTTGGATCTCGGCCCCCGGACGCTCCATGGTCTCGACCTTCGTCCCTGAGAAGTTGAGGAGGTCCTTGAGCTCCTCCGGAGATACATCGACATCCACGTACTCCTTGAGCCAGCTCAGCCCGAACCTCATGCCGGCCCCCTGAACTGGGTGAGCATCCTGAGGTCGTTCTCCCAGAAGTAACGGATATCGGGGACGCCGTGAGCCAGGGCAGCGACGCGCTCCACACCCATCCCAAATGCGAACCCGGTGTACTTCTCGGTGTCCCATCCGACCCACTCGAGGAGGAACGGGTGGACCATGCCGCACCCGAGGATCTCGATCCACCCCTCCTGCTTACACACCCGACAGCCGTCGCCCCTGCAGATGAAGCACTGGACGTCCATCTCGGCGGACGGTTCGGTGAAGGGGAAGAAGTGGGGCCGCAGTCGAACGTCGAGGTCGCGCCCGAACATCGTCCGCGCGAACTCGAGCAGCGAGCCCTTGAGGTCACCCATCGTGATGCCCTCGTCGACCGCGAGGCCCTCCAACTGGGTGAAGCCGGCGAGGTGCGTTGCATCCTGCTCGTCGCGACGGTAGCAACGTCCCGGCATGACCCCGTATACGGGGGGCTCCTCGGTTTCGAGCGTCCGGATCTGCACCGGGGAAGTGTGGGACCTGAGTCCCACCGCATCGCCCTTGCCTTCGATATAGAAAGTGTCGCTCGGTGAACGCGAAGGGTGCTCCTTCGGGGTCCTGAGCGCGTCGAAGCTGTAGGTCGAGAGCTCTACCTCGGGACCTTCATAAAGCCGGTATCCCATCCCGATGAAGACGTCGACGATCTCCCAGATCGTGCGCGTCAGAGGATGGATCGAGCCGACCGGCGGAGCCTCACCGGGCAGCGTCACGTCGACGCGCTCGGTGGCCCAGCGCTGCTCGAGCTCATGCGCCTCGAACGTCTCACGCTTGCGATCGAGAGCGTCCTGGATCGACGACTGAACCTCGTTGGCGAGCATCCCAAGGGCCTTACGATCCTCGGCTCCGACATCCTTCAGCGACGAGCGGGCGCGAGCCAGCGGGGCCTTGCGACCCAGGACGCGTATCTGCGCCTCCTCGAGCGCGGCCAGGTCCGCCGCCGCCTCGATCTTATTGAGTCCCTCGGCGCGGGCTTCTTCGAGACCCCCGCGCACGTCTGATACGGCGTCGCTCACGCGGCTCCTTTTCCGGGCAACCTCAGGATGAACGTTGCTCCCTCGCCGGCCTTGCTATCGATCGATATGGATCCTCCGTGGGCTCCCAGGACGCCGCGGGCCAGGTAGAGGCCGAGACCGCCACCGGTCGGCATCGCCGCACCCGCGTGCGCCGGCTGCGGACCTTGGAATATCTCCTCGAGGCGACCCTCCTCAACGCCGACCCCCAGGTCGGTGACCTTGATCAGGGTCATGTCTCCCTCGACCGATGCCCTCTAAGGATATTGGGCCCACGTCGGAGAACTTGAGCGCGTTTTCGAGGAGGTTGGTCAGCACGCTCTCGAGCCGTTCTGCGTCCGCGTCCACGACGACGCCGTCCCCGACGTTCACCTCGATGCGCTCGACACCGGGCATGGTCGCGAGGTTCCCACTTGCCCTCTGGGCGATCGGCAGGAGTTCGTGCTGGGCTCGGTGCAACTCCAGCCTGCCTGACTCCAGGCGAGCGAGGTCAAGCACCTCAGAGATGATGCGGCTCATGCGCTCGGCATCGTGGTGGATCGTCTCCACGAACTGGAATCTCTGCTCGTCGGTGAAACGATCCCAGCGCTTCATCAGCATCGAAGAGAAACCCTTCACCGAAGTGAGGGGCGAGCGCAACTCATGCGCCATCTTCGAGATCATCTCCGCTAGTCGAGGGTCGCTCATCGTGGAGGAAGGTTACCCGGCCCGCGTTGCCGCACCGCCTCGAAGAGCAGCAGGGCACCGGCGATCCCGACGTTGAGCGATTCGACCGGCCCGGGCATCGGGATCGACACGAACGGATCGATCACTGCAGAAGCCTCTGACGGAAGGCCCCACGCCTCGTTGCCCAAAACCAACGCCAGCTTTCCCGTCATGTCGACATCTGTGTACGGCACCTCGGCCGATGCCTCGGCTCCCAGGAGACTGAACCCCGCTCCCTTGAGGACACTCAGCGCGTCCACGAGATCGATCCCCCTGACGACCGGCAGGCGGAACAGCGCTCCAGCGGCGGCCCTCACCGTCTTCGGGTGATACGGGTCGACCGATCCCGAGGCGAACACCGCGGCATCGGCGCCCGCGGCCAGCGCGGATCGCAGGATCGTCCCCGCGTTACCCGGGTCCCTGACGTCCGCGAGGACGATCACGAGATCGGCGTCACCGGGAAGGTCTCCGAGTTCGAGCGAGCGCATCTCGACGACCGCGACCACCCCTTGTGGCGTCGACGTATCGGGCAGCGAGGACACCACGTCGTCCGTTACGCGCAACACCTTGACGCCGGCGGCGCGTGCCTTCTCCTCGACCTCCCGAGGAGCTTCACCCGAGACGAAGATCTCCTCGATGGGAGAACCGGTCGCCAGCGCCTCGAGGACCGCCTGCGGTCCCTCCGCGAGGAAGGCGCCCTCCCGGTCCCGGGACGAGCGCCTCCTCAGTTTCCTGGCTCTGGCCACCCGAGGGTTCCTCGGGCTCGTGATATCGGTCAGGACGCCTTCTCGAGCGACTTCTTCGCCACCTCGGCGAGCGCGGCGAAGGCTTCGGGCTCGTTGACGGCCAGCTCCGCGAGGATCTTGCGGTCGACCTCGACCTCGGCGACGCGTAGCCCCGAGATCAAGCGGCTGTAGCTGAGCCCGTTGATGCGAGCGGCGGCATTGATCCGCTGGATCCACAGGCGGCGGAAATCTCCCTTGCGGGCCCGGCGGTCGCGGAACGCATACGCACCCGAGTGCAGGACCTGTTCATTGGCCGCGCGGTAGTGCTTCCCGCGCGCCGAGTAGTAGCCCTTGGCCTGCTTGAGTACCTTCTTGTGCCGGTTGTGGGCGGCAACACCCCTCTTGACGCGTGGCATCTCAGATCCTCCCTACTTGCCCAGCATCCGGCGGATGCGCTTCGAGTCGGACTCGGAAACAACAGCGGTCGGCGCGGCCAGGTTGCGCTTCCGTCTTGACGTCTTCTTGCCGAGCATGTGATTCAAGTTCGCGCGCCGGCGAAGGACC
This sequence comes from Actinomycetota bacterium, assembly GCA_016649855.1. Classification (GTDB taxonomy): domain Bacteria; phylum Actinomycetota; class CADDZG01; order CADDZG01; family WHSQ01; genus WHTI01. The sequence continues at coordinate 7,499 of JAENWQ010000098.1, forward strand.
TTGCCGTTACGCGTGACCTTGAACCTCTTGGCCGCACCTCGGTGCGACTTCATCTTTGGCATCCGATCAGCCTCCTTCTGCTCTGGTCACCTTGATCGGCCGGGACGCTGTGCTCTCGGCCTCCGTCTCTTCGGTCTCTCCGGTCTCTCCCGGGGACTCCGTCTCGGCAACAACCTCGGCCGGTGCCACAGCCTTCGCCGGTCTCCCCTCCCGCTTCTTGGGAGGGGCCGAGGGCTTCGACTGTTGCTTCCCCGGTTCCTTGATGGGTCCGAGCACCATCGTCATGTTCCGCCCGTCGAGCTTCGGAAGGTTCTCGACCTTTGCGATCTCCTGGAGCTCCTCAGCGAGCTGGTCCAGTAGTCGCTTACCGATCTCCGGGTGCACCATCTCCCTACCCCTGAACATGATGGTGATCTTCACTTTGGCGCTGTCATTGAGGAATCGAACGACGTGACCCTTCTTCGTCTCGTAGTCGTGGCGGTCGATCTTCGGCCGCATCTTCATCTCTTTCACGACGACGTGAGACTGCTTCTTCCGGGCTTCCCGCTGCTTCACGGCCAGTTCGTACTTGTACTTGCCGTAATCCATGATCCTGCAGACGGGTGGATCGGCTTGGGGAGCTACCTCGACGAGATCAAGGTCGTTCTCCTGCGCCATCTCCATCGCATCCTTGGTGCTTAAGATCCCGACCTGCTCGCCATCTGGTCCGATGACGCGAACCTGCGGGATGCGGATGCGGTCATTGACCCTCAATTCAGTTGTGATCCCGATCTCCTTCCGTCAAACAATCGTTCCGTCGAACACTCGATCATCGTGCCTGTTACTGGCCCTCTCGGAACGCGAAAAGCCGGTGACGCCAAGAACCAGACATCACCGGCAGGCCGGCGCATAACAACGCCGCCGCCCTCGGTAACTACCAGAAACCTCACGCGGCCTTTGCGGCTGGGAGGTGAGGGTTAACGGGACAACCCTTCTTGGCAACACATTCGCACCAGGGAGTATAACGGGCGCCCATGGATGACGAACAGCGTGACCCAATAGCCGGAGACGACGAGGGGGGTCCTCGCCCCAAACCACGGGTTGTGGACAAGCGGTTCTCCGCTCGGCCCGCCCCTTCGCCGGCCCCGGCCCCGGCACCCGCTGCAACCCCGGCACCCGCTGCAACCCCGCCACCCGGCACCCTGGAGGAACCCGCTGCGGCGCCCCGGGCAAAGCATCCGCCGCAAGGGGCGCGTGGAGCACAACAGGGAACGGGAGGGCCACCGGTGTGGACCCCGAAGCAGGAGGCGGAAGCCCGCCGGATGGCCGAGGAGATCGCCGCCGTCCACAGCCGGGATTGGGTGGTCTCGGCGGCGATGAACCTCGTCAACGTCGCGGGCGTGAAGCTGGAAAGCGGCCCGCTGGAGGAAGCGCAGCTCGCGATCGACGCGCTCGCGGCGCTCGTCCGAGATGTCGGTCCCCGACTCGGCGACGCCGAGGTTCCGCTCCGGGGGGTTCTCTCCCAGCTCCAGATGGCGTACGCCCAGATGGCCTCCGCCCCACCTCAGTAGCTCGCGGCGCTCGTCTCCTCAGGGCTTCGGCATCCTCACCCCGGCATCTCTCCGCCCGCCGGTGTTCGGACGCCTCAGGGCTTCGGCATCCTCACCCCGGCATCTCTCCGCCCGCCGGTGTTCGGACGCCTCAGGGCTTCGGCATCCTCACCCCGGCATCTCTCCG
>JAENWQ010000274.1 GCA_016649855.1 Actinomycetota bacterium
CTTCTTCCCCGGTTTTCAGGAGATCGAAGGCTCGGAGGACACGAGCGGTTTCGGCATCCTGAACATCGATCACGTCGTCGGCAATGTCGAACTCGGCAAGATGAACGAGTGGGTCGATTTCTACGCCAGGATCATGGGCTTTACCGAGATGCGCCATTTCACCGACGACGACATCTCCACCGAGTACTCGGCGCTGATGTCGAAGGTCGTGTGGGACGGCGTCGGCAAGGTCAAGTTCCCGATCAACGAACCTGCCGAGGGTAAGAGGAAGTCCCAGATCGAGGAGTACCTGGACTACTACAAGACCCCAGGCGCCCAGCACATCGCGCTCTCCACCGACGACATCGTCGCGTCCGTCGAGAAGATGAAAGAGCTGGGGATCCAGTTCATCAACGTTCCCGGCTCCTACTACGAGGAAGTCAAGACGCGCATCCCGCAGATCGCCGACAAGGTCGATGCATTGCAGCGCAACGGCATCCTCGCGGACAAGGACGAAGACGGCTTCCTCCTGCAGATCTTCACCAAAACCGTTCAGGACCGGCCGACGGTGTTCTTCGAGTTGATCGAACGGCACGGCGCCAAGGGTTTCGGCGACGGCAACTTCAAGGCGTTGTTCGAGGCGATCGAGCGCGACCAGGCCGAACGCGGAAACCTCTAGGGGGCCGGCAGATGGATTTCGTCTTTTCCAAAGGCAAGGTCACGAAGCAAGCTCACGTCGCGGTTCCCGAGGGGACCTACGAGGAGGAGCACGGCCGCGAGACGTTCTTCGGGCGCGCCAGCCACCTCTACCGGACCCATCCCCCGACCGCCTGGACGCGGATCGAAGGACCGCTCAAGCCCCGGGCTCTCGACCTCAACGAGATGAAGCCCGAAGACCAGGTCGAGCCGAACGCGACCTGGCAATTGATCGCGTCCAACGAAGATGTTCGTCTGTACGTGAGCCGCCGATCTCAGGAGATGCCCTATTTCCTGCGCAACGCGGACGGGGACACCTGCTACTTCGTCCACCGCGGCGAAGGGACGATCGAAACCGACTACGGCCCGCTCACCTACAAGGTCGGCGACTACGTGATCATCCCCAAAGGGACGACGCACAGGGTCGTGCCGTCCGGCGATGACAACTTCTTCTACATCATCGAGGGGAGCGGCGAGTTCCGTATCCCGGATCGCGGGTTGATGGGCAAGCACGCGATGTTCGATCCGGGGATGCTCGAGGTTCCCGATCCCGATCCCCACGACGAGGCGGGCGAGTTCGAAGTCAGGGTCAAGCGCGACGGCACGTTCACGTCCCTGTTCTTCGCGTGGCACCCGCTCGACGTCGTCGGGTGGCAGGGGGATCTGTGCCCGGTGAAGCTCAACGTGCTCGACCACCGGCCGGTGTACTCACCGAGTTATCACATGCCTCCATCGGTCCACTGCACGTTCGAGAACGATGGGTTCGTGATCTGCTCGTTCGTCCCGCGCCCACTTGAAGAGGACCCGCAGGTTCTGAAGGTGCCCTTCTATCACGCCAACATCGACGCGGACGAGGTGCTCTTCTATCACTCGGGCAACTACTTCTCGCGTGCCGGGATCGACGTCGGTTTCATGACGATCCACCCGCAGGGCGTCCATCACGGCCCCCAGCCGGCAGCGATCGAGAAGTCGAAATCCATGACACGCACGGAGGAGATAGCGGTCATGGTCGAGACTCACCACCCTCTCAACCTCTCGCCCGAGGCAGAGGCGGTCGTCATCTCCGAGTACTCGACTTCTTGGGCCCGGGGCATGGGCCTACTCGACGAGTAGTCGAGTCTCGTTGCGCATCTACAGGTATCGCTCCAGCGAGCCGGGGCTCCATCACAGGCTCGCGGTCGCGGTCGGCGATGGTGCTCCGGTCGACCTCGTTAGCGCGTGGATCGCTGCGACAGGTGGGCTCGAGGGTGACCTGGGTCCGTACCTCTCCTCGACCCTGCGCCTGATCGAAGGCGGACCCGAGCTGTGGCGCTCGGTCAGGGAAGCGGCCGAGGCGGCCCCGGCGGAGGCCGTCGTCGATGGATCGGCACCCGACTTCCGCTGGCTCAGTCCGCTGGATCGGATGGCCTCGTTGCGCGACTTCCTCGGGTTCGAGAGCCACGTCCTC
>JAENWQ010000071.1 GCA_016649855.1 Actinomycetota bacterium
CTTCGAACTCGAACAGCCGGGACGGCGAGTAGTACTTCAGCGTGAAGCCCTCCCACGACAGGTTGAAGCGCCCCTGGGGGTTGTTGAAACCGAACGCGATCATGAACACGACCGGAGCGAACAGGTAAGCGATCACCAGTTTCGTATAGCCCCCGAGGAACCATCCGCGTCGTTGCTCCTCCATCAGCCGGTCATCTCTTCGGTTCCAAGGGCGCGCGCGTAGAGGAAGACCCCTATGAGGATCGCGGCCATGAGCATGAACGAGATGGCGGAACCGCGCGGGTACGCGTTGTTGGTCAGCATCTCGCGCTGCACCACCTGCCCGATCATCGTCGTGTTGACGCCGCCCAGAAGCTCGGGGTCGATCGGGTCACCCACAGCGGGGATGAACGTGAGCAGCGAACCGGCGAAGACGCCGGGCAACGACAGGGGCAGGGTCACCTTGAGGAACGCCTGCCGGCGGCTCGAGTACAGATCGGCGGCCGCGTCGAGGAGCCTCGGGTCCATCTTCTCGAGCGACACATACAGCGGCAGCGCCATGAACGGCAGGAAGTTGTAGGTCATGCCGGCGACGACGGCCGTCGCGGTGGCCAGGACCTGGTAGCTCTCGGGGAGGAGGCCGATGTCCTTCAGCGCCCCGAGGAGGATGCCCTCGTCGGCGAAGATCGTCTTCCACATCAGCGTGCGGATCAGGAACGGGGTGAAGAACGGAAGCAGGATGAGGAGCAGGTAGATGTTCTTGCGCCGCCCTCCCCGGAACGCGATCCAGTACATCATCGGGTAACTGATCACGAGCGTCAGGATCGTCACGATCAATCCGACCAACAGTGATCGGATCAGCTGCGTGTCGTAGCGCGCCAGCGTCTCGGTGTAGTTCTGGTAGTGGCCGGTGAACGTGAAGCCTTTGGACAGCGATCCTTCCTGGAACGAGACCGAGAAGACCGTCGCCATCGGGATGGCAAAGAAGACCACGAGGAAAGCGACCCCCGGGAGTGTCAGGAGGTAGGGGGCGAGCTTCTTCCGTCCCTCGGTTGCCACCTAGCTATCGAGACCCTGTTAGCCCTGGATGATCTCGCCGAAGAGGTCGTTCCAGAGCTGCTCCTCTTCTTCGTCCAGATCCTTGTAGCTATGGAGGTTCGCCTCCATCTCCGGCGTGGGGAACACGAGCGGGCTCTCGGCGACCGTCCTCGTGTAGTTGTCCTCGGCCGACGCGAGGATCTCCTGGGCGGCCGGTACCGGACAGATGTAGTTGACCCAGGCGGTGATCTGCGCGGCGATCTCGGGGTCATAGACGAAGTCCATGAACTTCATGGCGTCGATGGGAGCAGCGGCGCCCTCGGGGATCGCCATGTTGTCCACCCAGAGGATCCCACCGGTGTCGGGGACGATGAACTGCAGCTCCGGCTTGTCGAACTGCAACTGGAAGACATCTCCGGACCACGCGATCGTTGCCCAGATGTCCCCACGGACCAGCGCGTCTGCATACTCGTTCCCGTAGTAATTGCGCACGATGCCGTCGTCGCGCTGTTGGATCAGCTTGGTCTGGGCGGCGACGACGTCGTCTTCGGTCGCGTCCAGGGGCTCGATCCCCATGCTCAAGAGCGTGAGGCTGAACGTGTCACGCATCTCTTTGAACATACCGACTTTCCCTTCGAATGCGGGATCGAAAAGGTCGTCGAAACTGGTCAGGTCGCGGCCGGTCAACTCGGGGTTGTAGGCGATGCCCGTGATCCCGGATTGCCACGGAACGCTGTGCTTGTTGCCCGGGTCGTAGCTGGGGTCCTTGTAGATCTGCCCGGCGTTGGCGGTGAAGTTGGGGATCAGGGAGGGGTCGAGCTCTTCGAGGTACCCGAGACGGACCATCTTCGCGATCATCCAGTCGGTCACGACGATCATGTCCCACTCGATCGGCTGCCCGCCCGAGAGCGGTTCCTGGATCGTCCCGAAGAAGCTCTCGTTGTCGTCGATGACTTCCTTGTAGTTGACCGTGATACCGGTCTCCTTGGTGAAGTCGTCGAGGGTGGGCCGGCGGCCCTGAACCCGGTCGATGTACAGGGGCCAGTTGGCGAAGTTGAGGTTGCCGACCTCTTCATCCGTGGTCAAGGTGTTCTTCTCGCCGCTATCGGCAGTGTCTTCCTTCTTGATGCCGCACGCGACCAGCACCGCGGTGAGCGAGGCGGCTCCTGCACTCAAGCCTACGCGCCGGAGCAGATCGCGACGGGTCATGCCTCTGCGTGGCTGCTCGGCCAAGAGCCTCGCGATCTCTCGGTTTCGATCCATTACTTGTCACCTCCGTTAGCGCCGACGGCGAAAGTGTGCTCGGGGTCCCAGGACAGGCGCACTGAAGCCCCGGCTCCGATCGGTTGAGCTGCGTTGCCCAGGTTCTGGACATAGACGACGATCTTGGATCCGTCGGTGGTGCGACATTCGTAGGACGTGCTGACCCCGATATAGGTAGACACCATGACCTGTGCGTCCACGGAGTTGGATCCGTGGCCGTTCGCCGAGACATCGGACGAGATGTGGAGTTTCTCGGGCCGCACCCCGACCCGGACGCTGCCTCGTTCCGCGGGCATGCGATCGGTCGGGACGGAGACGGTCGTACCGACCGCCAGCTTGACCCGTGCCATGTTCCCGTCCCCACCTTCGACCTCGCCGTCGAGCAGGTTCGATGCACCGAGGAACGAAGCGACGAACTCCGTCGCAGGAAGCTCGTACATGTCCTGAGGAGCGCCGATCTGTTCGAAGTGACCCGCGTTCATCACCGCGATGCGATCGGACATCGTCATCGCTTCTTCCTGGTCGTGCGTGACGTAGATGAAGGTGATACCGACCTCGTGCTGGATGCGCTTGAGCTCGAGCTGCATCTGCTTGCGGAGCTTCAGGTCGAGGGCCCCGAGGGGTTCGTCGAGAAGTAGCACGCCGGGCCGGTTGACGAGCGCCCGGGCGAGAGCCACGCGCTGTTGCTGGCCCCCGGACATCTGGGTGATGCGCCGGTCTCCGTACCCGGGAAGATCGACGAGTTCCAGGATCTCCTCGAGCCTCTTCTTGGCCTCGTCCCGGGCGACCTTCTTGCGCTTCAGCCCGTAGGCCACGTTCTCCGCCACGGTGAGGTGGGGGAACAGCGCGTACGATTGGAACACGGTGTTGACGTTCCGCTTGTAGGCCGGAAGTCCGTCAACGTTGTCGGCGCCGAGGAAGATCTTGCCGGAGGTGGGCTGTTCGAACCCGCCGATCATCCTGAGCGTCGTGGTCTTGCCGCAGCCCGACGGGCCGAGGAACGAGAGGAACTCGCCCTCTTTGACCTCAAGGTCGATGTTGTCGACCGCGACGATATCTTTGAAAGCCTTGGTGATCCCTTCGAGGCGGACGGCGGACATGTTCGACATCATCTCATTCAACTTCTACCTGCGCCGGTTTGGGCCCATCTCAACGCGTCGACGAGAACGTCGAGCCCGGCTTCGAGCTCCGCGTCCGGGATACCGAGTGGGGCAAGGAGACGGATCACGTTGTCGTACGTGCCTGCTTTCAGGATCAGAACGCCCCTCTCGTGGCAGCGCTTGGCGACCGCCCCGGTGGCGATCTTGTGCGGTTCCTTGGTCGACTTGTCCGTCACTAGTTCGATGCCCACCATCGGCCCGAGCCCGCGGACCTCGCCGACGATCTCGAGCTCGTCGACGAGAGGGTCGAGGCGGTCCCGGATAGCGCGTCCCTGCGCCCTGGCGCGCTCAAGGAGGTCGGTCTCGGTGAGCTCGCCGATGACCGCGAGCGCGGCGGCACATGCAACCGGATTGCCGCCGTAGGTTCCGCCGAGACCGCCCACATGCGGTGCCTCCATCAGCTCCGCGCGACCGGTGACACCGGAGATGGGAAACCCGGCCCCGAGTGACTTCGCGGTCGTGACGATGTCCGGGGTGACGTCGTAATGCTCGGCGGCGAACATCGTCCCGGTCCGGCCCATGCCCGACTGGATCTCGTCGTCGATGAATACGATGTCGCGTTCCTCGCAGATCTCCTTGAGGGCCGGGAGATATTCGTCGGGGGCGACCACGAACCCGCCCTCGCCCTGAACCGGCTCGACGATCATGCACGCGACGTTGTCCTTGCCGATCTGGGAATCGATCACGTCGGCGGTGTGCTCGGCGCAGGCGACGCCGCAGGAGGGGTATTCGAGCCCGAACGGACACCGGTAGCAATACGCGAACGGCACCCGGTAGGTCTCCGGGGCGAAGGGACCGAAGCCATGCTTGTAGGGCATCTCCTTCGCGGTGAGGGTCATCCCCAACAGGGTCCTTCCGTGGAAGGCGTTGGTGAACCCGACGACCGCGTCTCGCCCCGTCGCGTACCGCGCGATCTTTACCGCGTTCTCGACCGCCTCAGCCCCCGAGTTGGCGAGCATCGTCTTCTTGTCGTGGTCCCCGGGAGTGATCTGGTTGAGCGCTTCGGCCAGCTCGACGTATTCCTCGTACATCGAGACGTGGAAGCACTCATGGATGTAGCGATCGACCTGGGCGTGAACCGCGTCGAGGACGTGCGGGTTGGCGCGCCCGATATTCAGAACCCCAAGTCCGCCGGCAAGGTCGATGTAGCGATTCCCGTCGACGTCGATCACCTCGGCCCCCTCGCCGCCGGCGACGAAGATCGGAACCGTGTTGAACACCGCGCGGGGAACCGCCGCCTCGCGCCGCTTGAGCAGCTCGGTGGAATTTGCTCCGGGAATGTGTCGCTCTCTGGTCATCGCGCCCCCCCCAACTACTAGAGCGATGTCGCTCCTGTCTGGCACGCTACAGGGGGCTTCGCCGGCGCTCTTACGGTCTTTCCGTCCCACACGGGAAAACTGGTTTGTACACTCTGGACCATGCCACTCTCGGTTGGTGACCTGCTCGGGCTCCCCGGCCTCGGTCTCAAGCTGGTCGCGGGTGCGGCCGGAGTCGATCGGGCGGTCAGATGGGTGCACACCTCCGAGCTGGAGGATCCGACCCCGTGGCTGAACGGCGGCGAGCTGCTCCTCACCACGGGGATGGCTCTCAAGGGGTCGCCCGGCCTCCAGCGCTCCTATCTCCAGAGGCTAGTCGCCGCGGATCTTGCCGGGCTCGGGTTCGGGGTCGGGTTCGGCTTCGACGAGGTCCCCAGGGCGATCGTCCGCGCCGCGGATAAGGGGGGGTTCCCGATCCTCGAGGTCCCCTATCCGGTTCCCTTCATCGCCATCTCGGAGGCAGTCTCGTCGGGGCTCAGCGAGGATCGCGTCAGGGACGCCCAGATGTCCGTCGAGGTACACGAACGGCTGGCCGCCCTCGTCAGCGGTGGCTCCGGCCCGGCGGACGTGCTCGACGAGGTCGTCTCGCTGGCCGGAGGCTGGGCGCTCCTGTTCGACATCCGGGGTCATCTGATCGCGCGGTCGGTCCATCAAGCAACCGACCCCCTCGATCCCAGAGAGATCTGGGAGGGGCTCCCGCGGGGACTCGTTGAGCGCCGCGGTCCAACCACGAGCGCGGACATGGGGCCCCGGGGCGCGCAGGTCGGGCTCGCGGTCGTCGCAGGGAAGCGGCATGAGGGCGTCCTGGTGTTCGGGAAGGGAAGGCGACTCGAGGGGCGGGACAGGATCGTGGTGCGGCACGCGGTGACGGTGCTGGGACTCTTGCTGGCCTCCCGCCGCGCGGTGATCGAAGCGGAACGCCGCATCGCGGGGGACATCCTCGCGGATGCGTTCGAGGGGAGGACGGAGGGAGACGAGCTCGAGCGACGGCTCGAACTGGTCGGCTTCTCCCCGGGTCGCCCCGTGACCGCGGTGATCGTCGAGATCCCCACCGAGACCGACGCGGGGCTCCTTGAGGATCTCGTGTGGACGGTCGATGCGGCTCTGGGGCTCCGGTTCCCACACGTACGAACGCTCGCGATCGGAGGACGGATCGCCGCGCTGGTGGTGGCGGGGGATCGCGACGCGCTCGCTTCGGGCGCTCTCCAGGAGGTGATCGCAGCCGCTGGCGAGGACGGCGTGGGACCGGACGCGCTGCGGGTCGCGGTGGGCGAGCCCGTGGCGACGTCGGCGGCGCGCCACTCTTATCTCACCGCCGTCTTCGCGCTCCGGGCTGCGCCCGAGTCGCGCCGGATCGTCACCCCTCGCGATCTCGGGTCCTACGGGTTCCTCCTGGGAGCGCGTCCTACAGGAGTCCTTGAAGGCTACGTCCGGTCGGTTCTGGGCTCGCTCATGGACCGCGATCAGGACAAAGACTCCGAGCTGGTCACCTCGGTTCGGGCGTTCATCGCAGCCGGGGGCCGGTGGGAGCCGGGCGCCGCGGCGCTGGGGGTTCACCGCCACACACTCCGATACCGCGTCAGGCAGGCAGAGGAGCTCCTCGGCCGTGATCTGTCGCGCGCCGAAGACCGACTCGAGGTGTGGCTGGCGCTAAAGGCTCTCGAGCTCCTCGAGGGGTAGTTGAGCAGCCCGTGAGCGTCCTACTGACGACCAAACCGATGCTGGCGAAGCTCCAGGACGATGTCCCCGAGGGTGACGGGTGGATCTACGAGCCGAAGTGGGACGGCTTCCGGACGTTGATCCACCGACGGGGAGAGACCCTCGACATCGTGAGCCGCGACGGCCGACCACTGAACCGGTACTTCCCCGAGCTCGTGGCGTTGCTCTCGGAGGAACCGGCCCCCGACTACGTGGTCGACGGCGAGATCGTCGTTGCGACGACGGAAGGCCTCGAGTTCGAGTCGTTGCAGATGCGGATCCACCCCGCGGAGTCTCGCGTCCGGATGCTGTCTCAGCAGATACCCGCGAGCGTGTTGCTCTTCGACGTCCTGGAACTGGAGGGGGACCTGATGGAGCGTCCCCTCTCCGAGAGGCTAGCGGTGCTCGGAGACCATTTCGGTGTGCCTCTCAGCATCGATGAGGTTCTGAAGAACGTCGCGACCGGATCGCCGTTGCTGTCGACGACCCCGAGGACGAGTGATCCCGCCGAGGCGGGCAGATGGTTGACCGCGTACGAGGACAAGGGCCTCGACGGGATCGTTGCTAAGCGGCTGGGTGACACGTACCACCCCAACAAGCGCTCGCTCGTGAAGGTGAAGCGCAAGCGCACCTGCGACTGCGTGGTCGGCGGGTACCGGTTATCGAAGGACGGCACCGGGGTCGGTTCCCTGTTGCTCGGCCTCTACGACGACGACGGTGTCCTCCAGTACGTCGGGCATACCTCGGGATTCAAGGCGAAGGAACGGACCGCGCTGCTCGAGTCCTTGAAGGACACCCGGGGCGGCGGAGGCTTCGGTGTGGGGCGCACGCCCGGGGGACAGAGCCGGTGGAGCGGTGGCAAGGATCCGGCGTGGGTCCCGCTCCGGCCGGTCCTCGTCTGCGAGGTCGCCTACGACCGGATGATGGGCGGCCGGTTCCGGCACGCGGTGGGCTTCGTGAGATGGAGAACCGACAAAGCCCCAGAAGAGTGCGACTACGCTCAGGCAGATGGATGAGGAAGGGGAGCTTCTTGCCGGAGGCAACATGACCCCCGCCGTTCGGGTCGGGGACACCGTCCGGCGCGCGCCGGGACCATGGACCCCGACCGTGAGGCGGCTGCTGATGCACCTGCAGGAGCGGGGCTTCGCGGGGGTTCCTGAACCGCTGGGCTTCGACAGCAGTGGCCGGGAGATCACCTCTTTCATCGAGGGCGAGACCGGTGCTTACCCACTGCCTCCTTACATGTGGAGTGCCGCAACGCTGGAGGAGGTGGCACGCTTGATCCGCCGTCTTCACGACGCCACCGCGGGCTTCCCTCAAGAGAGCGACGATCGCTGGCAGCTCCCCGAGCACGGGCCCATCGAGGTGGTCTGCCATAACGATCTGGCCCCGTACAACGTCGTGTTCCGCGACGGCCATCCCGTCGGGATCATCGACTTCGAGATGGCGGCGCCGGGTTCGCGCGCGTGGGATCTTGCGTACGCGGCCCACCGGTTCGTCCCCCTGACCGATCCATCGAATCCAGATACGCCGACCATGCCGCCCGAGATCCAGTCGCAGCGCCTCTTTCTCTTCCTCGATAGCTACGGAGACGCACCGTCATCCCAGGAGATCGTTGAGACGTTGGCGGTCCGCCTCGAGGCGTTGATCGAGTTCACCGCGGACCAGGCTCTCAAGGGAGACCGAGGACGACGGGAGCTGCTGAAGGGGCATCTCGCCCTTTACGAGAGAGACCTGGCGTACATCGTGGAGAACGGCGCCGCGCTGGGGAGCGGCTAGTCCTCTTTCTTGGCCTTGGACGGTTGCACGCGCTTCGGTTCGTTCTTCATCTTCGGGAAATGCGGGGGCCACGGAGCATCTCCCAGGCCCCCCCGCTCATCCTCGAGAGCCATCTCGAACACGCTCTCGAGCGAACCGGGCGCGTCGTCGATCGCCGCATGCGCATCGCCGCGCGCGGCGAACAGACCCGGGACGGTCGTGACGGTGAACGCCTCGGGCTCGACCCGGGCGACCTCGTCCCATCTGATCGGGTACGAAACGCGGGCGTCCTCGGTGGGCCGCACCGAGTAGGCCGAGGCCACGGTCCGGTCGCGCGCGTTCTGGTTGAAGTCGAGGAAGACTCCGGTGCGCTCCTCCTTCCACCACGCGGTGGTCGCGACCCCCGGAGCCCGTCGCTCTACCTCACGGGCGATCGCCAGGGCTGCACGCCGAACCTCGGTGAAGTCCCACCGGGGGAGCATGCGGACGAGCACATGGATGCCGCGCTTGCCCGAGGTCTTGGGCCAGCCGACGAGGCCGTGGGCCTCGAGGACCTCTTTCAGGACGAGCGTGATGTCGCGCACGTCGGAGAACGGGATCTCCGGCGTCGGGTCGAGGTCGATCCGCAGCTCGTCGGGATGATCGACATCGGCGGCCCGCACCGGCCACGGGTTGATCTCGAGGCATCCGAGGTTGATCGCCCACGCGATGTGGGCGACATCGACGACGCGGAGCATCTCGGCGGACCGGCCGGAAGGGAAGCGGATCGTGGTCGACTCGATCCAATCGGGCCGGTGCTTCGGGATGCGCTTCTGATAGAAGTCCTCGCCCACAACTCCGTCGGGGAACCGGTGCAGGGTGGTGGGTCGGTCGCGCGCCCCGCGCAGCGCGCCATCACCAACCGCGATGAAGTAGCGGACGAGGTCGAGCTTGGTGATGTTCGGCTCCGGGAAGAAGACCTTGGCGGGGTTGCTGACCTTAACTTCCCGGCCGTCGATCTCGAGGACCTCTGCTTGGGTTGCCACGAGAGGACGCTACCAAGGGAACCGGGACGGCTCGGCGGAGCTTCGAGCCTCCACTTTGTACAAGCATGTGGCCCCTTCCCGGCCTCGGGGGCGCTCGTGCACCCGAGGCGCGGGTCTACCATCGACATGACCGACAACGTTCACGGGGGTGCGGAGATGGCGGAGACGAAGAGATACCTGGTGGCGGGGGAGTGGCGCGCCGGAACCGAAACGTTCGAGGTCACCAACCCCTACGACGGCTCGCTCGTGGCCGAGGTCGCCTCGCCGTCGTCCGCCGACATCGAAGCAGCCGTCCAGGCCGCCCACGACACCTTCGACGAGGCCCGCAAGCTGCCCGTGCATGCAAGGGCCGAAGCGCTGATGCACATCTCGCGCGCGATCGAAGCGCGGCTCGACGAAGCGGCCGAGCTCATCGTGCGCGAGGGGGGCAAGCCGCTCAAGTGGGCGAAGGGCGAAGCGGCGCGAGCCGTCTCGACGTTCCGCTGGGCCGCGGAAGAGGTGCGACGCGGCCACGACGAGGTCATGCGGCTCGACACGGAGGCTGCGCTCGGTTCGAGGATGGGCATCATCCGCAACTTCCCGCTGGGTCCCGTCCTCGCGATCGCTCCCTTCAACTTCCCGATCAACCTCGTGGCTCACAAGATGGCGCCGGCGATCGCGGTCGGTGCGCCGATCGTGATCAAGCCGGCGACCAAGACCCCGCTCGGTGCCCTGTTCCTCGGCGAGCTTTTCTGCGAGACGGACCTCCCTGTAGGCATGCTCTCGGTCCTTCCGGTCAGGGGCAGCGAAGCCGGAGAGATGGCGAAGGACGAGCGCTTCGCCAAGATCTCGTTCACCGGTTCCTCCGAGGTCGGATGGGGGATCAAGCGAGACGCTCCGAAGAAGGCGGTGACGCTCGAGCTCGGGGGCAACGCCGGGGTCATCGTCCATTCCGATGCCGACCTTGCCCATGCTGCCAAGAGGATCGCCTTCGGGGGCTTCTACCAGGCAGGCCAGTCCTGTATCTCCGTGCAGCGGGTGCTGGTGCACGAGGATGTCTCCGAAGAGTTCAACGGGCTCCTCGCTGCCGAGGTCGGCAAGCTGAAGACCGGCGACACGATGGATCCTGACACCGATGTCGGCCCGGTGATCGATCACGAGTCCCTCGAACGCATCTCCGCGTGGGTGGATGAGGCCGTCCAATCGGGGGCCGAGTTGCTGGTCGGCGGGAAGCGCGAGGACCCGTGCTACTCACCCACCGTCCTGGTCAAGACCGATGAGGACATGAAGGTCCGCTGTGAGGAGATCTTCGGCCCCGTTATCACGGTCGGTACCTACTCGGACTACGAGGGCGCGATCGCAGAGGTCAACAACTCCAAGTACGGGCTGCAAGCCGGGGTGTTCACCAGCGACCTCAACCGGATCATGCTCGCTCATCGCGACATCGTGGTCGGCGGGGTGATCGTGAACGACGTGTCGTCGTTCCGGGCCGATCAGATGCCGTACGGGGGCAGCAAGGACTCCGGGTTTGGACGCGAGGGTCTCAAGTACGCGATGGAAGAGATGACCGAGCCCCGCATCCTCGTCCTGTCCAACATCCCGCTCTGAGCGTGACGTGCACGCCCTGAAGCTGATCTGGGCATCACCTTGGAGTCTCGTGGGACTGCTTCTGGCCCCGTTCTTCCGCCGCCGCCACGTCGAACACGGGGCGCTCCTGTGTGAGGGAGCC
>JAENWQ010000164.1 GCA_016649855.1 Actinomycetota bacterium
AACGTTCCTCAGGGCATGGCGCGCCGCCGAGCGGTTCGACCCCGAACTGGGTTCGCTGCGGACGTGGCTGTTCGCGATCGCCCGCAACGTGATCATCGACCTCAGCCGGGCCCGGGCCGTCCGTCCTCAGGTCACGGGCGAGACCGGCGAGGAACCCGGGGGCGACCCGATCGACCAACTGATGCAGTCGTGGCTCGTCGAAGAGGCGCTCGGACGGATCTCCGGCGACCACCGGAAGGCGATCGTCGAGACGTACTTCCGGGGCCGGCCGTACGGGGAGGTCGCCGAGGAGCTTGGCGTCCCCGAGGGGACGCTCCGGAGCCGGGTGTTCTACGGATTGAAGAGCTTGAGGCTCACGCTGGAAGAGATGGGATGGGACGGATGAGCGGTTGCCGAGGGTGGCGGGAGATGATCGGCGCGTACGTTCTCGGTGGCCTTCCCGAGGATCAGCGCACCGGCCTGCTCGCGCACATGGACGGTTGTCCGGGCTGTCGCGCCGACGCGGCCGAGCTCGGGAAGGTCGCGCGCGCGCTCGAGACGGTCGACCCAGAGCGGCCCGCCGCCGAAGCTCCTCCCCCACATCTTTATCGCGCGGTCTTCTCTCGTATCGAAGCCGAGGGGCTCCATGCCGTCCGTTCGAGGCGGCGGATCCGCGTCGCCGGTCTCGTCGCCGCGGCCGCGCTGCTGATCGTCGTCGCCGCGCTCACCTTCCGATCCGGCGGCGAGGTGATCGACTTCGCCTCGGTCCCGCGGGGGGTGGTTGCATCCGCGGTTCTCGACGAGACGAGCGCGGGGATGGAAGTGCACCTCGAGGTGGAGGGTCTGGAGCCCGGAACCTATGGCGTCTGGATGGAGGGCTACGGCGGCGATCGGCTCCCCGCCGGCACGTTCGAAGTCGCCGACGCGGGCGTCGTCGAGGGGGACTTCCTCGCAGGGTGGCGCCGCGATGAGTGCCGCGCCCTGGGCGTCACGCGGCTCGGCGGAGAGGACGTCCTGGTCCAGGAACTACCTCACGTCTCCGGTTAGGCCCCTCTGGCTAAACCCGGGCTTCCGGTCGCGCGTTCTCTTCATCTCAAAGAACCCGTCGTGGCTTAGGAAGTAACGGAAGTGGTCCCACAGCTCGCCGGCGTCGGCACCCATCGGTGCGACGGCTACCACCGGCCCGAAGATGCCGCGGCCGTCGGCAAGGCAGATCGTCGGCACCCCGAACGCCCCAACCTCATCGACCGCGGCTTGGTGCTCCGAGATGACCGTCCGCATAGTCCCCTCATCTGAGAGCGCCGCGTCGAGAAGGCTCTCATCGAGCCCCGCGTCGATCAGGCCCTTCCGGATCGTCTCGGCGTTCAGTTCCTCGCCCTGCTCGTGGCGACGAGTCCCGATCGCTTCGTACAGAGCCCCGACCCCTTCGTTGCCGATGATCTCCCGCACGAGGGCCAGGGTCCTCAGCGCGGCCGTGCCTTGCGCGTGCGCATCCGTCAGTGGATCTTCCTCGGGGCGGTTGGCGAGCGCGAGGCTGTATAGCCTCCATTCGATCTCGATATCCCGCACCGTGGCGACCTCGCGGATCCACTTGGCGCTCTGCCACGCCCACGGGCAGACGGGGTCGAAGTAGAACCTGATCCTCTCGGTCATTTGCGTTCCTTTCAGTGCGAGGCGGGAAGATGCCAGCGACGCGGAGCGATGACCTCGTCGGCGGCTTTCGGTCCCCAAGATCCGGGCGCGTACCGGTGCAACAGAGGAGGGTGGTCGAGGATTCCCTGCACCATCTCCCACGTCCTCTCGATGCCGTCCGCGCGGGTGAACAGCTGGCGTTCGCCGAGCAAGGCGTCGTGGATCAGACGTTCGTAGGCCTCGATCAGGTTGGAGCCGAAGTGGCCGTCGTAGCTGAAGCGCATGTGCGCGGGAGCAACCTCGATCGTCGGTCCCGGCTTCTTAGCGAGGAACGTGAACGTGATGCCCTCGTTCGGGCCGAGATCGAGGGTCAGGTGGTCGTGCCCGAGACGACTGCCGGCGCTGGGGAACAGCATCTTGGGTGGACTCCGGAACGCGAGGGTGATCGACGAGCGTCGCTCGGCCATCCGCTTCCCCGTGCGGAGGTAGAAGGGCACTCCTTCCCAGCGCCAGTTATCGACCGCGGTCGACAACGCCACGAACGTCTCGGTCTCGGAGTCGGGGTCGACCCCGTCCTCGTCCCGGTAACCCTCGTACTGCCCGAGAACGACACGTTCCGGCGCTATGTCGGGCATCGAGTCGAAGACCTTCACCTTCTCGTCGATCAATGCCTTCGAAGAGAACGAGGAGGGTGGTTCCATCGCGACGATGCTTAATAGTTGGAACAGGTGCGTGACGACCATGTCCCGAAGCGCGCCCGTCTTCTCGTAGAAACCTGAGCGCGATCCGATACCAAGCTCTTCGGGCACGTCGATCTGGATGTGATCGATGTGCTCCCGGTTCCACACCGGCTCGAACATCCCGTTGGCGAACCTCAGCGCCATGATGTTCTGCACCGGTTCCTTACCGAGGAAGTGGTCGATCCGATAGACCTGGTCGTCGTCGAGCGCATCCCTGACTATCGCATCGAGCTCCTTGAACGAGGCGAGATCGGATCCGAACGGCTTCTCGAACACGACCTTCGCTCGTTGGTTCAGCCCCGCCTCGGCCAACCCCTCGGTGATGTCCCCGAACGCGGCCGGCGGTACGGAGAGATAGAAGAGCCGTAGCGGCTCGCCCGTCATCTCTTCCTCTGCCTTCTTCACTGCGCTGGCGATGACCTCTGTGTTCCCAGGCTTGAACTTCGTCGATGCGTACGACAGGTTGCCCACGAACCCTTCCCACTTCGCGCCGGAGGTGCCGCACCTGGAGAACTCGTCGACCGCTGCGCGCGCCAGCTCCCGGAACTCCTCGGTGGAGACCTCGCTGCGTGAAGTTCCGATCACGCGGAAGTTCCCGGGCATGAGCCCTTCCATGTGCAGGTGATAGAGCGCCGGCAGCAGTTTCCGCTTGAACAGATCCCCGTTCGCACCGAAGATGACGATGACGTGATCCGCCGGGGTCATCCGTGCCGTCATAAGCGCGCCCACGCCTCGAAGGACGTCCACGTCGTGCGGCCGACGGCCCGCCCGGCGCTCTCGAGGGCATCGGCGTCGCCCGCGGCCTGCGCCGCGAGCAGTCGTCCGAAGCTATGTTCCGAGTCCGGGATCGGTAGATCCATCTCGGGGGCATCGAGGATCACCAGCGCCCTGACCGGTCCCGGGCCTCCTTTGTGAAGCTGGCCGGTGGAGTGGAGGTACCGGGGACCGAATCCGACCGAGGTAGCGACCCCGGAAGAGGCCACGAGCTTGGTACGGGCCGCCAGCATCACGGCCTCCGTCTTCCTGGTGAGAGGCGCGAAGGCGAGCAGACAGGCAAGTTCGCGGGGAGCGATCCCTTCGAAGAGGGCGGCCGGATCGTCATCCGGCCACGACCTCCCGCCCCCAGTCCTAAGGGCTTCCTTCGCCGCTCGCTTGGCCGACTCGACGTCGGGTTGATCGAACGCGTTGATCCCGAGGAGAGAACCTGCGATCACGGTCGCGAACTCCCACACGAACAGCGCCGCTCCGAGGTTCGAGCCGTCCACCGACATCGAGACGGACGGCGTGCCGGCTTCAGTGGCGGCGGCGGAGAGATGGGCGAACGCGCGGTCCGGACCGTAGCCCGCCTCCAGAACGGGTTCGCCCACGACCGGGACGATGCCATTCCCATCCTTCCCGGTGGACTCCGCGATCAGTTGCTCGACCCAGTCGCCGAAGCTCGCCACCGAACGGCCGGTCCGGAGCGTGAGCTTGTTCCGGCCCGCGGCGACCCACTCGGCCATCGCAGCACCGATCGCCAGCCCCGGGTTGCTTGCGTCGTCCGCCCGGCACGCCTCCGCCCCCTCCGCAGCCGATGCACATAAGGCGTGGAGATCGACGCCGATCAGGGCCGCCGGGACGAGGCCGAAGAGGGACAGGGCCGAGTACCGGCCCCCGATATCGGGCGGGTTCCTGAACACGGAGCGGAAACCCTCCGCCTGGGCCAGTTGGTCGAGCGACGTCCCCGGATCGGTGACCGCCACGAATCGATCCGGGCGGGCCAACCGGCGGAAGTACTTGTACAGCGACATCGTTTCGATCGTCCCGCCTGACTTGCTCGACACGACGAACAGGGTGCGGGCGGGCTCGATGCGCTCGGTTACCGCGGCGATCTGAGCGGGATGGGTCGAATCGAGAACCACCAGATCGGGATGCTCGCGCCTCCCTTCTCTCCCTCCTCCTCCCCCTCCGTAGATCTCGGAGAACATCTCGGGGGCCAGGCTCGATCCCCCCATGCCCAGGAGAACAACGTGGTCGGTGCCGGCGGACACGTCACCGGCGAACGACCCAAGGTCATCCAGGCCCGGTGGCATGGTGGTGGGTAGATCGAGCCAGCCGAGCCTCTCCGCCGGGTCGTCCTCACCGGGCGCCCACGCAGTGGGGTCCCTATCCCACACGCGCCGGGCGAGTCCTCGGGGAGGATCTTTGGCCGCGACGCTACCCTCGACGGACCATTCCAACGCCCCCACGTGGCCTCCTCTAGAAAAGGTCGTTCTTAGCGCCTACCCTGGCATATCGTTACCCCATCCCCATGAGGGGACCCGATCCCGACGGGAGGAATAAGCCCATGCGAAAGATATTCGGTCTCGTCCTTGCCCTTGCGCTCGTCGCCGGTGCCTGCGGAGGAGACAGCGGACCAGACCCGGCCGAAGATCCTCAAGGCGCGCTTCAAGCGGCGCTCGATCGGCTCGGCGAGTACGAGGGGGTAACCCTCACGATGAGCATCGCGGCGGACACGGGCTCCCTCGTGGCGTTGGGCGAGGGCGATCTCACCGAGGACAACGCCACGAAAGTGGTCGACTCATCGATCACGTTGTCGGCCAAGCAGTCGGACGGCGACGCAGGCTCTCAGTTCGAGATGAGTGCGAACATCGCCGGCATCGACAACGCGGTCGAGCTCAAGACCGTGGACAACACCTTCTACCTCCGTGCCGACGTGCAGGGTCTGGCGGACGCGTTCGGAGCGGACACATCCCAACTGGACGCCTTCGCGCAGCAAGCGGGCGCCGCTCCCGGCTTCGAGTTCGTGGGGCCAGCGCTCCAGGGAGAGTGGATCGGGATCACCGGGATCGATACCGCCATGGAGCAACTCACCGGTCAGCAAGCGACCCCCAGCGAAGCCGACCAGGAGGCGATCAAGAAGTTCACCGACGCTCTTGGTGACGCGGCAGAAGTAACCGAGGGTGACAAGGACGGCCCCGGGGACAACCTCGTAGCCACCGTCAATCTCCGCGAGGCGTACTCGTCCCTGTCGGAGATCGCAGCCGGCCTCGCCCAGATCCCGGGCGGGGGGTTGCCCTCCGAGGCAGACGTCCCGGATGCGGACATCGAGGTCGACACGTGGGTCGAAGACGGGAACCTCACCCAGGTGGAGTTCGACCTGACCCAGCTGGCGGAACTCGGCGACGACCCACTTCCCGAGGGTGTTAAGGAGCTCGCCTTCCGGATCACGATCGACGAGTTCACGGACTCCGTCGAGGCTCCGGACGGCGCGGTCGAGGTCGACTTCCAGGAGATCTTCCAGGGCCTCCTCGGCGGCGCGACCAGCGGAGATACGGGCACCGAAACGGCTCCTACGCCTTCGGTTCCCTCGGACATCTGCGACCAACTCGCGGCTTCGCTCGAGGGACAGGACCAGGCCGTGATCGATCAGGTCGCGTCACAGTACGAAGCCGAGTGTCCGGATCTGGCCGACCAGGTGGGCGGCAACTAGGCGCACACGACGCTGCGATGAGGGGGCGGGCCTCGGGCCCGCCCTCTTCGCGTCCGGCCCTATCATGGCTTAAACACCTGAACCCCAGACTTTGAGCCCATGTGGGAGGACCAATGAGCGAGACGCCGAGCGCC
>JAENWQ010000281.1 GCA_016649855.1 Actinomycetota bacterium
ATATCCGAGGCGTAGCACTTAGCGATCGCAGCAAGGTAGGAAACCCTCGGCTCCGGCTTCAGATCCCAGGTGCTGTTGTCGATCGCGGTCGCGGCCTGGTACACGGCGAGGCGCGCGGTCTCGATCTTCATCGCCATGTCGGCGAACATGAACTGCATGCCCTGGAACGCAGCGATCGGCTTACCGAACTGCTGACGCTCTTTCACGTAGCCGACCGCGAAGTCGAATGCTCCCTGGGCGATCCCCAGCGCTTGGGCCGCTACCGAGGGCCGTGAGAAGTCGAGCGTGCGCATCGCGATAGGGAAGCCTTGACCGACCTCGCCGATCACGTTCTCCTTCGGAACACGCACGTCGTTGAGGATGACCTCGCGGGTGGGCGATCCGCGGATGCCCATCTTGTCTTCCTTCTTGCCGATCTCGAAGCCCGTCATGTCTTTGGACACCAGGAAACAGGTGATGTTGCGGCCCTTGTCGCCGTCCGGGTCGCTGACCGCGAAGTAGGTGTAGAGATCCGACGCACCAGCGTTCGTGATGAAGCGCTTGGTGCCAGTGAGGATCCAGTCATCTCCGTCCTTAACCGCCTTGCTCTTCATCGCCCCCGCGTCGGAGCCCGAGCTCGGCTCGGTGAGGCAGTAGGACATCCGGTGGGCACCGGTGCTGATGCCTTCGCAGACGAGTCGCTTCTGATCGTCGGTACCCGCCAGGAGCACGGGGATCGCCCCCAGCTTGTTGACCGCGGGGACGAGAGCGATGCCGGCCGACCAGCGAGAGACCTCCTCGATCAAGAGCGCCAGCTCGAGCGCGCCCCCGCCGTAGCCGCCGAACTCCTCCGGATAGGAGACCCCGGTGAAGCCGTTCTTGACGAACAGCTCGTCGAGATCCCAGGGGAATTCGTCCGTCTCATCAACCTCGGCGGCGCGAGGAGCGATCTTGTCCTCGACGAACTGGCGGACGCTCTGACGGAACGACTCCTGTTCGTCGGTTAGCGAGAAATTCAGTCCTTGGCTCATGGGCCCGATGGTACTCGCCGCTCGGTGGTTACGAGGCCCGGTAAGGTACCCGTGCCGTTGACCGACTAGAACGCTCGAAAGGACGACGTGGCTGGTTCGATCGACCAGATCAGGCAGGCGATCCTCGAAGGCGCGGGCGGCGATGAGCTTGCCGCCATCGGGCTCCCTGAAACGATGCTTGCTGCCTTCACGCGCAAGGACGAGCAGGACATGTTCGAGGGCCTGGGCTCGAAGGACAAAGATCCCAGCAAATCCCTGCACGTCGACGAGGTCCCGATCCCGCCGATCGGCCCGAACGAGGTGCTCGTCGCCGTCATGGCCTCCGCGATCAACTTCAACACCGTATGGACCTCGATCTTCGAGCCCATCTCGACCTTCAAGTTCCTCGAGCGCTTCGGCAAGACGTCCGAGTACGGCGCCAGGCACGACCTCGACCATCACATCGTCGGCTCCGACGCCGCCGCCGTGGTCCTGCGGGTGGGGCCGGGGGTGACCCAGTGGAAGCCGGGCGACCAGGTCACGATCCACTGCAACTACGTCGACCTCGAAGCTCACGAAGGTCACGACGACTCGATGATGGACCCCGGACAGAAGATC
>JAENWQ010000067.1 GCA_016649855.1 Actinomycetota bacterium
GAGGCGCTCGAGGGTCCGTGTCCGGTGGGCCTCGTGCCTCTGGGCCTCGGTGGCGCTCAGTTCCCCCGCGGGTTTCACCGGTCCCAGAAGTGCTTTTGCCCTTGTGCTCCGGTCATAGCGAACATACGTTCGATACTACGCTGAATCCTGTTGCAGGGCAAGGGTTTTTTCGCCTAAATGCTCCTATCCCAAGGCATCGATCACGTAGTCGATCGCACGCGTCAGAGTCTTGACGTCGTCGGGCTCAATAGCCGGGTAGCAGGCGATCCGGAGCTGGTTCCGGCTGAGCTTGCGTTAGGGCTCGGTGTCGAGGACGCCGTTGGCACGGAGCATCTTGGCCCGCGGAGGTGCGCCTGGCAACATCATCATCTCTGACTCAGGACACTAGCGGTCGCTGAAGGCCTGGATGTATTCACCAGTCTCCGCGTTGACCACAACATTCCACTCCGTGTTGCGGCATCCAGTCTTCTCGGTATCCGTGAGGGCCGGCCCATGCTGAGGCACGCATGCTTTGTCGAAGGCAACGATCCATACCGGCACCCTATCGAAGAGCAGGGTGCCTTCTGATTGTTGAGAGCTTTCCGCATCCTGCGACGAAAGCGCCTCCCAGCCTGTATTCGTGAAGATAGCGAAAGTCTTTGAGATGGTTGAGTCGGGCGTCGCGTAGGCCGCATAAGACAGAGCGGTAGCTGCAGCCTGCTCACCTGTCACTTTGGGTGACATAGCCGGGGCAGGAGGCTCGAGAACGATGTTCCCGTCTGCTCGAATCTCACGAACTTCCTGCTCCCCAGAGGGATTCTCTTTCTGCGATCTATTGCCTGCGTTGCTATCCTGGGCCAGGAAAAAGAGCGCACCGCCGGCGAACAGCAAGATCGTCACAAGAGCCCCACGAATCATCGGTATGTTCATCTTTCGCCTCATCGCTCCGTCCATATCTTGATGTGACTGTTGCTTACCTTTTCGTTCTTGAAGATTTGCGCGTCCGTCAGCATCACAAGATCTCCTGTGTACCAACTTCCCGAACCCTTGATTTCCTGGACCTCCGAGAAGTTAGTTCTTAGAGACGAGGTTCCTGGAACGTCGGTCGTGTAGTGTTGGGACTCACCGAAGAACTCAGCATGCGTCCCACTCCATAATTCGAATGGCTTCCAACCGGTCTTCTTGTATTGCGTGCAATTGCCGTTATCGATCCCCGTGTAACAGCGATACATGTACCCATAACCATCGGATTTGATATTGGTCTTGTAACCCCACTTTGAATTCACAGTCACGAGGCCGTGGAGTTCTGTCGTGAAAGCAACTCCATTCTTGGACGTTTCGGTAAAATTGCACACACCACTCGAGTTCTTTAGGTACCCGATCTGAAAATAGCCGGAACCTGCGCCCTCCCCAGCTACCATGGTCCAGGCTGTTGAATCAGTGGATGATCCTGTGCACAGTGCCGGATTCCGTACATTTATCTCCGCCCACGCTCCGTAAGTTTGCCCGACGCTTGGATCGTGATAGGCACCATCAATGCCGGTTATCCGCATTGGTGCAGGAAAGCGCCCATGCGGGGGTGGGCCTTAAGGCAACTAACATGACAAACAGCGAGATTACAATAAACGTGTGTAAGCTTCGGCCACGAGCCATAAAGGAGTTCCCCTCTACCCACCTAATTAGACCGTGCGATTCGGTCCAATTCATCCACTCCCTACAGAAAACCACTCTAAACGTACCAAGTCAAGCCATCTCAACAAGGAATTATGGACTCGGTCGCCAGGCCGAGAGGGCAGCGATGCAGACTGGGTGCTCCTTGCCAAGAGTTGCAGCAGACCATGCCGAGACGATCTATGAACTTATCCAACAAGACTCTGTTGGTGCGTCCCATACACGAAAGTGGCCTTCGTGATCCCTCCTGCCCGGCCCAAGGCCTACGAACCCGTTAAGGCGTCGATCACGTAGTCGATCGCGCGCGTCAGGGTCTTGACATCGTCGGGCTCGATCGCCGGGTAGCAGGCGATCCGTAGCTGGTTGCGACCGAGCTTCCGGTACGGCTCGGTGTCGACGATGCCGTTGGCGCGCAGCACCTTGGCGACCGCGGCGGCATCGACATGCTCGTCGAAGTCGATCGTCCCCACCACCGGGCTGCGTTGTTCCGGGACCTTGACGAACGGGGTGGCGTGCTCGTGAGCGCCGGCCCACGCATACAGAGCGGCCGAAGACTCCTCGGAGCGGGACGCGGCCCACTCCAGGCCCCCATTCGTGCGGAACCAGTCGATCTGCTCGGCCATCAGGAAGAGGGTCGCCAGGGCAGGCGTGTTGTAGGTCTGGTCCTTGCGCGCGTTGTCGAGGGCGATCTTGAGATCGAGCGATGCGGGGATCCAGCGGTCGCTCGCCGCGATCCTCTCGATGCGTTCGATCGCGGCGGGAGAGCAGAGGGCGATCCACAGGCCCCCGTCGGACGCGAAGCATTTCTGCGGAGCGAAGTAATAGATGTCGGCCTCGCTCACGTCGAGCCGGACTCCACCGGCCGCCGAGGTCGCGTCCACCGCGACGAACGACTGGGGAGCCGGCCTACGCACCGGCATCATGACCCCGGTCGAGGTCTCGTTGTGCGTCAGCGCGTAGAGGTCTACCCCGTCGTGCGCGTGCAGGACCGGATGGGAACCCGGCTCGGCCGAGACGATCACCGGCGCATGGAGGTGGGGGGCCTCGGCAGCCGCGGCACACTTCGAAGAGAACTCGCCGAACACCGCGTGGCAGCTCCTGCGTTCGATCAGTCCGAACGCCATCGCGTCCCAGAACGCGGTCGCTCCCCCGACGCCAAGGACGACCTCGTATCCGTCCGGCCGGCCGTAGAGATCGGTGAGCCCCTCTTTCACGCGAGCAACCACCGACCGCACGCCCGCTTGCCGGTGGCTGGTCCCCAGGTAGTCATCCGCGATGTCGGCCAGGGCGCGGACGGCGTCATGTCTGACCTTCGACGGCCCGGAGCCGAAGCGACCGTCTCCGGGCTTCAGGTCGGCGGGGATCTCGATCGGTTGGGTCACTTGGTCTCCTTGAACTCGTCTGGTGTCTCGTGGGTGACAGGGCTGGCGCTCGACATTCTCGTATCATCCAACACAGGCGCACCACGATAAACAGGAGTCGGTCGTCTCGACGACCGGCCAAGAGAGAGGTGAGGGTCATCCCGGAACGCAGGATCTCCCGCAAGGTTGCCGCGATCAACGAATCACCGACCCTGCTCATCGATACCAAAGCGAAAGCCCTGAAGGCGGCCGGCGAGAACGTGATCGGTTTCGGCGCGGGCGAACCCGATTTCCCGACCCCCGAGCACATCGTGAAGGCGGCGCTCGAAGCCTGCCGCCATGAGCCGTACCACCACTACACGCCGGGCCCCGGCCTCCCCGCGCTGCGGGCGGCGATCGCCGCCAAGACGCTCAGGGACTCAGGGCTCGAGGTCCAGCCTTCCCAGGTGATCGTGACCAACGGCGGCAAGCACGCTCTCTTCGAGACCTTCCTGACGATCATCGACGAGGGGGACGAGGTTCTCCTTCCCGCCCCCTACTGGGTCAGTTACCCGGAGATGATCCGCTTTGCCGGAGGCACCGCCGTGGAGCTCCCGACGACCGAGGAGACGGGGTTCCGGGTCACGATCGAGCAGCTCGAGGCCGCAGTGACCGACAAGACCAAGGCGCTGATGTTCGTGTCGCCGTCCAACCCAACCGGGGCGGTCTATCCACCCGCCGAGGTGAAGGCGATCGGTGAATGGGCGGCAGGTCGTGGGCTGTGGGTCGTAACCGACGAGATCTACGAGCACCTCGTGTACGGAGACAACGTCTTCTCCTCGATCCCCGTCGAGGTTCCAGAGATCCGGGACCGGTGCGTGGTGGTCAACGGGGTCGCCAAGACCTACGCGATGACCGGATGGCGGGTCGGGTGGCTGATCGCGCCCGCCGATGTCGCCTCGGCGGTGACCTCTCTGCAATCACAGGCAACCTCGAACGTATCGAACATCGCGCAGGCCGCCGCGCTCGCTGCGGTCGCAGGCGACCTCGAGGCGGTCGACATGATGCGGTCGGCGTTCGACCGGAGACGCATGACGATGACCAAGATGCTGAACGAGATCGACGGCGTCGTCTGCTACGAACCCGAGGGGGCGTTCTACTGCTTCCCTTCGTTCCAGGGCGTCATCGGCCGAACGATCGGCGGGCAGAAGATCGACTCGGCCGACAAGCTCGCCGAGGTCATCCTCGACCAGGTCAAGGTCGCGATCGTTCCGGGCGAGGGGTTCGGGGCGCCCGGCTACGCGCGCCTCAGCTACGCGCTGGGTGACGACGACCTCATCGAAGGGGTCACTCGCATCGCCGAACTCCTGAACTAGACGCGCGGTTAGGCGACCGGGCTAGATGACCTGGTCTCGACTCAGGTCGCCCACGCGGGCGGCGCCCATCAGGTGCAGGACGTTCTCGGTCTCGGCCCTCAGGATCTCGATGCACCGGGACACACCCGCATGGCCGGCGGCCGCGAGGGCGTAGAGGTACGGACGGCCGACGAAGACGGCGCGTGCGCCCAGGGCCAGGGCGGTAACCACGTCGACCCCGCGTCTCACGCCTCCGTCGAGGTACACCTCGCACGAGTCGCCCGCGGTCTGCACCACCTCCTCTAGAGCGTCGAGGGTTGCGATCGAGCGGTCCAGCTGGCGACCGCCGTGGTTCGAGACGATGATCCCGTCCACGCCGTGCTCGACCGCGATCAGCGCGTCCTCCGCGGTAAGGATCCCCTTGAGCACGATGGGTAACGAGGTCACCGAGCGGAGCCGGTCGATGTCGTCCCAGCTCAGTCCCTGATGCGTCTCATGGAAGACGACGTCGGCGAGCTCTCCCTCGATATCGGGCCTCATGTTGGCGAAGAATTCGGGAGGCACCTCGAAGGAGTTCCTTAGCTCCTGGTCCCGGTACCCGACCACCGGAAGATCGACGGTGACGGCGATGGCCTGGTACCCCGCAGCCTCCGCGCGCTGAACGAGGGAATCCGTAACGCTCCGGTCGTAGGACGCGTAGAGCTGGAACCAGGGTCTGTCCCCTGCAGCCCCCACGTCTTCGATCGTGCGGGACGAGAAGGTCGAACAGCAGTGGACTATCCGGGCAGCGGCCGCCGCCCGGGTGACGGCAACCTCACCTTCGGGATGAGCGAGGCGGTTGAAGCCGACCGGTGCAAACGCCACGGGAAAGGAGACCTCTCGTCCGAGCATCGTCGTGCGCGTATCGACGTCCGCGATCCCCCTCAGAACGCGCGGGCGCAAGCGGCGACGGCCGAAGGCGGCGATGTTGTCCGCCAGAGTCAGCTCGTAACCGGCGCCGCCGGAGAAGTAAGCGAAAGCCTTGGGATCCATCGCGCCTCGGGCCGGTTCCGTGAACTCATCAACGGTCAGGATCCGCTCCAGGTCGACCTCTTCTCTCCCCATAACCATGAGGTTAATCGCCGGGGGGTGCCGACTGCGGTAAACATGGGTCATGTCGATGACCCCCTCGCGGCGATCCCTTCATTTCGGGCGCCGCCGACGCCGCCCCTTTAGAGCCGTAGCGGTGGTTCTGGTCGTCGTTCTGCTGGGTGGGGCGGGGTTCCTTCTGTTCCGAGATGAGGGGCCGAAAGGGACCGTGGGACGGATCGATCCGATCAACCCCTGCACGGTTCCCAAAGAGGTCCTGCAGCGGGTCTGGAATGGATACGTGCCCGAACGCTCCGGAGACGTCCTGGCGATCGAACAGCCGCCCAATCAGTTCGGGACGCGCCATTCCACCCCCTATCCGTACACGCAAGAGGTGCCGATGGTGCTCTGGGGCCCCGGTTACATCAAGAAGGGGTTCGTATCCGACGATCCGGTCACACTCGCCGATGTGTCGCCGACCTACGCCGACCTCCTTCACTTCGACGACTGGCCCCACCGCGACGGCACCGACCTGAGCGATGCATTGGTGGAGCCGGACAAACGCGAAACCCCTCCCAAGCTGATCTTCACGGTGGTGTGGGACGGAGGCGGAACGAACGTCCTCAAACAGTGGCCCGACGACTGGCCGTTCCTCAAGAAGCTGATGGGAGGGGGGGCCAGCTTCTCCAACGCAACGGTCGGGTCATCTCCTTCGATCACCCCCGCGACGCACTCGACGCTCGGGACCGGGGTCTTCCCGAACAAGCATGGCGTCTCCGACATCAAGATGAGGATCGGGGGCAAGATCACCGACGCGTTCGCTAATTCGAACCCGAAACACCTCGAGGTCGAGACGATCGGCGACCTCTGGGACCTTGCCAACGACAACCTTCCCATCGTCGGCATGATGGCGCGCGATTCGTGGCACCTCGGGATGCTCGGCCACGGCGCGTACCTCGAAGGTGCGGACAACGACATCGCGGTCATGGACCAACTGGGTGGTCTCGACTTCCGGACCAATCCGGACTTCTACCGGCTCCCCGAGTACCTGAAGAACCAGGATGGGATGCAGGAAGCGGCCGACGCCCTCGATCAGGAGGACGGGGAGGCAGACGGCCAGTGGCTCGGGAACCAGATCATCCCTATGGACGGCCGCATCCGTTACACTCCCGCGTGGAGCGTTTACCAGATGCAGAAGCTCGAGCAGCTGATCGTCAACGAGGACGTCGGGGTCGACGACATGCCCGACCTCTTCTACGTCAACTTCAAGAGCACGGACCTCGCCGGTCACGAATGGAACATGCTCGAACCCGAGGTCCAGCAGGATGTCGCGGCCCAAGACCTCGCCCTCAAGCAGATCGTGAAGGTCCTCGACCGCGAGGTTGGACGCGGCAGCTACGTCCTGTCGCTCACCGCCGATCATGGGATGACCCCGCTTCCCGAGTCGACCGGCGGATGGTCGATCGACCAGAGCGAGATCGGCAAGGACCTCGAAGGGAGGTTCGACAAGGAGACTCCCGACACGCCGATCGTCATGTCTAACCGTGGCTATCAGTACATGCTCGACAAGAAGGAGCTCAAGCTCAATGGGATAACGGCAGAAGACGTCGTGGAGTGGTTGAAGACCTATTCGATCGAAGACAACGCGACCGGCGACCTCGGTGACTTCGAGGACAAGGCCGACGAGCGGATCTTCCTCACCGTCCTGACCCCGGAACAGCTCGAGGAAAGCCTTTCCTGCAGCGAGGAGCCCGAGGGCTAGCGGGCAGCCGCGCGCACAAGCCCTTGCAGTACTCGCAGGTCCCGCCTGAAGATGTGGGCCATCAATGGCTTGAAAAGGCTCAGGCCCACGGCGCCCACGACACCCATCGGGGGCCGGAGGGTCTCGCGCCAGAAGACGTGCGACATGTCCCCCACCGGGGTGATGAAGATCTCGCCTCCGCCCGACACCCAGCCGAGATGATCGATCCCGAGCACCTTCTCGACCTCCCAGCGGGACACCCGAACCCGGTCGTGCGTGGTGATGCCCCCGATCGAGATCGAAGCCTCGGCCTCGACCCCGACGCCCTCGCGTTGTTCCGAGACGATCACGAAGTCGCGCGCTTCGAGCATCCAGTCGCCCTGGTGCTCCCAGTCGGTGATCAGACGCCAGACGACATCGGGAGGCCCGGGCATCGTCTCCGCCATCTCGATCACGACCGGCCATCCCTTCCGAAGAACGTCGAGGAAGGGCCGGCTCACGAGAGCTTGCGACGGAGAAGCTCGTTGACCATCTGTGGGTTGGCTTTGCCCTTCGACTTCTTCATGACCTGTCCGACCAGGAAGCCGATCGTGCCGAGATTGCCCGAGCGCACCTTGCCGGCAGCCTCGGCGTTCTCGGCGATGACGTCGTCGACCACCGCTTCGATCGCTCCCTCATCCGAGACCTGCTCGAGGCCTTTCTCGGCAATCACCTTTTCGGGATCGTCCCCGGACTCGAACATCCCCTGCAGGACGAGCTTCGCCTGCTTGCCGGAGATCTTTCCCGAATCGATCAGCGTCACCAGCGCGGCGAGCTGAACGGGGCTTATCTTCGACTCCCACAGTTCGAGTCCGGCTTCGTTGAGGAGCCCGAAGAGGTCCGCGATGATCCAGTTGACGACCTTCTTGGCATCGCCCTCGTACGCCCCCGCTGCGGCCTCGAACCACTGCGCGGCCTTGAGAGACGACGTCAACACCCCGACGTCCTTGACTCCCAGCCCGTACTCCCGGGCGAACCGCTCTCTGCGAGTAGTCGGGGACTCCGGAAGCGAGTCCTTGATCGAGTCGACCCACCCCGCCGACGGCTCGAACGGCACCATGTCGGGTTCGGGGAAGTAGCGGTAGTCGAACGCGTACTCCTTGGTGCGCATCGAGGACGTCACGCCGGACTTCTCGTCGAAGTGACGGGTCTCCTGGATGAGGATCTCGCCGGCATCGAGCGCTTTGCGCTGGCGCTCCTCTTCGTGCTCGAGCGCCCGGATGACGGACCGGATCGAATTCATGTTCTTGACCTCGACCTTCGCCCCGTACTCCTTCTCGCCCTTGCGTCTCACCGAGACGTTCGCATCGACACGCATGGAACCTTCCTCCATGCGGACGTCGGAGACTCCCAGCGCCTCGATCGTCGCCCGCAGCTCGGTCACGAATGCGCGCGCCTCATCGGCCGACCGGATATCGGGCTCGCTGACGATCTCGACCAGCGGGGTGCCCGCCCGGTTGAAGTCCTCGAGTGAGTAGTCGCTGTCGGCGATCCGGCCCCCTCCCCCGATGTGGATCGATTTGCCAGTGTCTTCTTCCAGATGCACTCGCGTGATGCCTACTGGGTGTGTACCCCAGTCACCGACGACCTCGACCGCTCCTCCGTAACAGAGCGGAGAGTCGTACTGCGAGATCTGGTAGTTCTTCGGCATGTCCGGATAGAAGTAGTTCTTGCGGTGGAACAACGAGTGCTCCGCGATCGTGCATCCGAGTGCCAGACCGATCTTCATCGTGAACTCGATCGCCTTCTCGTTCGGCACGGGAAGCGAGCCGGGCATCCCCAAACACACCGGGCACGTGCGGGTATTGGGATCGCCGCCGAATGCCACCCGGCACCCGCAGAACATCTTCGACGCGGTCGCGAGCTCGACGTGGATCTCAAGGCCGACAGTGGTGGTGTAGATATCGGTTTGGGTGTCCGTCATAGCGGCGGCCTCCCCTTGTCGGAGGTGGCGAACCCGAGGTCCTGTTCGAACGCGTAGGCGGCTTTGAACATCGTCGGTTCGTCCAGCGACTTGGCGATCAGCTGGAGACCAACCGGGAGCCCGTCGTCGGGCGACAGTCCCGCGGGCACGCTGATCGCCGCGTTGCCGGCGAGGTTGACCGGGACCGTGAAGATGTCCGACAGGTACATCGCCATCGGGTCGTCGGTCCGCTCCCCCAGCTTGAAGGCGGTCGTCGGAGAGGTCGGGCTGGCGATCAGGTCGACCTTCTCGTAAGCCGCGGCGAGATCGCTGGTGATCAGCGTGCGGACCTTCTGCGCCTTCCCGTAGTACGCGTCGTAGTAGCCGGCCGACAGCGCGTAAGTGCCGAGCATGATCCGGCGCTTCACCTCGGGGCCGAAGCCCTGTGCGCGCGTCCTCGAAGTCATCCTGATGATGTCGTCGCCCTCGACCCGGGCTCCGTAACGAACCCCGTCGAAGCGCGCAAGGTTCGAGGAGCACTCCGCCGGAGCGATCAGGTAGTAGGCCGGGATACCGTGCTCGAACGACGGGAGGGAAACCTCCTCGATCGTCGCCCCGAGCTTCTCGAGGCGCGCGTACGCCTGATCGATCAGAGTCGTGACGCCGGGATCCGAGCCCGCGCCGGAGAACTCCTTGACGACACCGATCCGCAGCCCGTCGATGCCGCCGTCGATGCCGTCGAGCAGAGCGGGGCGATCGCCCGGGATCGAGGTCGAGTCCATCTCGTCGTGACCCGCGGCGATCTCGAGCAGGGCTGCTGAATCCGCGACCGTGCGGGTAAGGGGGCCGGCCTGGTCGAGCGACGAGGCGAACGCGATCATCCCGTAGCGCGACACGAACCCGTAGGTTGGCTTGACCCCGACGAGACTGCACAGCGAGGCCGGCTGCCGGATCGATCCGCCGGTGTCGGTCCCCCATGCCCATGGCGTCATGCCGGACGCGACCGCGGCGGCAGAGCCACCCGACGAGCCGCCCGGCACGCGCTCTGTATCCCACGGGTTGCGCGTGAGCTGGTAGCCGGAGTTCTCGGTCGAGGACCCCATCGCGAATTCGTCCATGTTGAGCTTGCCCAACATCGGGAGACCCGCCTCATGCGACCGGGCCACGACGGTCGCGTCGTATGGAGGCACGAACCCTTTCAGGATCTTCGAGCCCGACGTCGTCGGAACCCCCTTGGTGATGAAGAGGTCCTTGTAGGCGAGCGGGACACCATCGAAGCGACTCTTCGCCTCGCCCGCCTTCCGGCGCGCGTCGGCCTCGCCCGCCTCAGCCAAAGCGCGCTCGGTGGTGCGGTGGAGGTAGGTCCCGAGGGTCTCATCGAGGGCGTCGGTCCGGGCGACCAGCGCCTCGGTAATCTCGCGCGACGAGAGATCGCCGGACTCCAAGGCCGCGGCGAGCTCCATCGCGGTCATCCAGTGGATCTCGGCCATCAGCCTTCGTCTTCCATGATCCGGGGCACCTTGAAGCGGTGGTCCTCGACCTCAGGGGCATTGGCGAGCGCGTCGGCCTGGGTGAGCGACGGCTTGACCTCGTCCGGACGCACCTGGTTGACCATCGGAACCGAGTGGCTCATCGGCTCGACATCGTCGAGGTCGAGCGCCTGGATCTTCTCGGCGTGACCGAGGATCTGCTGGAGCTCGGACAGCATCACAGCGCGCTCGTCCTCGCTCAGATCGAGGCGGGCAAGGCGCGCCACGTGATCCACGGCCCTCCTATCTATGCTCATAGGCGGGCATCCTAAATGGGCGGTGTGGGCCGGTCTTCTCGACGAGCCGGCCGGACTTCATGGGCCCCACTTCCGCTGAGGGGCGGGGCTTGCTACCGTTGGGCCATGGCCTTCCCTAAGCAGCTCCTCGCCGACCACGAAAAAGTCGTCTTCGACATCAAGCCTCACTGGATCGCGGTGGTGCCGTCCGCGCTCTGGACCGTGGTCGCGATCGTGGCCGGGATCTTCGGCTACCGGGCAGTCGGGGACATCTTCGACAAGTCCCCGACGCCGGAGAAGGTGTTCCTCCTCATCATCCTGGTGGGCTGGCTCTATCTCGCTCTTGTCCCCTTCCTGAGGTGGCGCTTCACGATGTTCGTGCTCACCAGCGACCGGCTCATCACGCGCTCGGGCATCCTGTCAAAGCACTCCAAGGAGATCCCGCTCGAGCGGATCAACGACGTCGCCTTCAGCCAGACGGTCCTCGAGCGCATGGTTGGGGCCGGTGACCTGTTCGTCGAATCTGCCGGCGAGCGCGGCCAGACCCGCATCTCCGGTGTTCGTAAGCCCGAGCAGATGCAGCTGATGATCTACAAGGAGTCGGAGGAGAACTCCAACCGGATGATGCGCGGTGGCGCCGGCGCCCCTCCCCCGGGGTCAGCGGCCAGCACCGCCAAGAGCGAGACCGTCGTCGAACAGATCGAGGCCCTCGGCCGCCTCAAGCAACAAGGCGTCTTGAGCGAAGCCGAATTCCAGGCGAAGAAAGAAGAGCTCCTCAAA
>JAENWQ010000228.1 GCA_016649855.1 Actinomycetota bacterium
CGATGGCTGCGTTTCTCGTCGCTCACGTACTCCCCGGTACGCTCGACTCCTCGCGCCTTGCCCTCGCCGCGCAGTGGCGCTCTGGATGTTGACGCTCCTTACGCGGAGGCGCACTAGTGCAAACGCAGTCCTTTGGCGCCGGCGAATGGCCCGACGCGGCGCGACGACTTCAGGATGAAGGTTGGCTTCTCATCGATCTGTGCGGGGTGGACCGCCTTGGTCTCTCGGGTGAGAAGGGGCGGTTCGAGGTCGTCGTTCAGCTGATCCATCACGAAAAGCACGAGCGATGCACCGTCCATGTCGCGGCCGAGGGCGATCCACCATCGGTTCCCTCGGTGACGGCCCTCTGGCCGGGCGCCAACAACATGGAGCGCGAAGCGTTCGATCTGGTCGGTATCCGCTTCGAGGGTCACCCCAACCTGACCCGGATCCTCATGCCGGACGAATGGGAAGGACATCCCCTCCGCAAGGACTACGGTGTCGGCAAGATCCCCGTGGAGTTCATCCCTCAGCCGTACCTCCAGATCGACTCACTCGGGCAGAGCCCGAACTCGGAGGAGGCGCACCAGGAGATCGACCGGCTCGGGCAGAGCGTGCCTGACGGTGAGGTGAGGAGTGACTAGATCTCCCAACGCGATCGCCGAGGCGCTCGAGTCCGCCGGCCACGGCGCATACGTCGAGTCCTTCGACGACCGTGACGAGCGCATGGTCATCAACATGGGTCCCGTGCATCCGGCAACCCACGGCGTCCTGCGCCTGATCCTCGAGCTCGACGGTGAATCGGTCATGTCGTGTCGCCCGGTGATCGGTTACCTCCACACCGGCATGGAGAAGGAATGCGAGGACCAGAACTGGCGCGGGGCGGTGACCATCGTGACTCGCATGGACTACCTCGCTCCGTTCTTCAACGAGCTCGGGTATTCGCTCGCGGTCGAGAAGCTCCTTGGCATCGAGGTTCCGAAGCGCGGTGTCTACATCCGCGTGTTGATCACCGAGCTGAACCGGCTGTCCTCCCACCTCGTGTGGTTCGGCACGCAGGGGCTCGACATGGGCGCGATCTCGGCGATGTTCTACGGCTTCCGCGAGCGAGAGGTCATCCTCGACTTCTACGAGATGGTCACGGGACTCCGGATGAACAACAACTACATCATCCCGAGTGGGGTCTGGGAGGATCTCCCGGAGGGCTGGCGTCCGGTAGTCGAGAACATCCTCGGGTTACTGCCGGGGCGGATCGATGAATACGAGGACCTCTTGTCCGAGAACCCGGTCTTCCTCGAGAGGACGAAGGGGATCGGCGTTATCTCGGCCGACGAATGCAGGTCTCTGGGAACAACCGGGCCTATCGCCCGCGCCGCGGGGGTCGACTGGGACCTACGACGTGACATGCCCTACGGGGCCTATGAAGACTTCGAGTTCGATGTTCCGACGGCTACCGAGGGCGACGTCTACGCGCGCTACAAGGTGCGCATGGAAGAGATGCGCCAGTCCGTACGCATCCTGAGGCAAGTGGTCGACAACATGCCGGACGGGGACTTCAAGAACATGGACCCGAAGCTCACTCCTCCGCCCCGCGATCAGCTCAACCGTTCGATGGAGGCCGTGATCCACCACTTCAAGCTCGTCACACAGGGCTACACGGTCCCCGCGGGTGAGGCGTACGTCGCGGTCGAGTCACCCCGAGGCGAGCTCGGGGTCTACGTGGTCTCCGACGGTGGGACCGCTCCTTACCGGGTCCACGTGCGCGACCCGTCGTTCGCGAACCTCCAGTCGTTGCCCGTGATGGTTCAGGGAGGGTACGTGGCCGATCTGATCGCATCGATCGCGTCTGTGGACCCCGTCCTCGGCGGTGTAGACAGATGAGCGTGCTCACCGGCGAGATCCGCGAGGTCGCGGAACGCATAGTTGCCAAGTATCCGAACAAGCGGTCGGCCGCGCTGCCGCTGCTGTTCCTCGTGCAGTCGGTGGAGGGTCACGTCACGGACGGAGGCATGAAGGACGTTGCCGAGATCCTCGGGCTCACGCCGGCGGAGGTGCTCGCGACCGGCTCCTTCTACACGATGCTCAAGAAGAAGCCTCAAGGGGAGTACCTGATCTCGGTCTGCCGGAACATCTCCTGCACCCACCTCGGTGCCCGCAAGGTGATCGCGGCGGCGGAGGAGAGGCTCGGCATCGAGCCGGGGGGGACGACCGCCGACGGCAAGTTCTCCCTCGAGGCAGCCGAGTGCCTCGCTACCTGTGACGGCGCCCCCTCGATGCAGATCAACTACGAGGATTTCTACAAGGTCACCCCGGAGGAGATCGTCGCGCTCATCGATTCACTGGCGGCCGGCAAGGAAGTGAAGAGCGTGGCGGGAGATCCCGTGAAGTCGTCCAAGGCGATCGCGTACGAGACCGCGGCGGCAGGACTCGGTCTGCCGGTCGCCACCGCGACGAGCGCGGGGCGTCTGGTCGGCGGTGAATCGCTCCCGGCCGACTTCGCCCCGGGACATCGCCCCAAGGTCCCGGGGACCGACGCGCCTCCCGAAGCAGAGAACCCGGCGGCGGACTCATGACCCGTGAGAGCTACATGGTCCTGAAGCGGGCGCGCGAGTTCCCCGACGACTCGTGGACGCTCGAGCGCGCTCTCGAGGGCGGTGCGTACGACAACCTCAAGAAGGCGGTCACCGAGCTCAGTCCCGACGAGCTCATCGAGCTCGTGAAGAGCGCAGGCCTCCGGGGCAAGGGTGGCGCAGGTTTTCCGACCGGCATGAAGTGGTCGTTCGTTCCCAAGGACGTCTTTCCGAAGTACGTGGTGATCAACCACGACGAGGGTGAGCCGGGGACGTTCAAGGATCGCGAGATAGCCGAGCGCGATCCGCATCAGATGATCGAGGGTATGGCACTCACCGCGTACGCGGTCGGGGCGGAGAAGGCCTTCATCTACTGCCGCGGCGAGTTCGCTCTGGGGTCCCGGCGCATGGACCGGGCGATCGGAGAGGCCTACGAGAAGGGGTTCCTCGGCAAGGGGATCTTCGGTTCGAAGTTCGACCTCGATGTCATCCTGCATCGAGGGGCGGGCGCCTATATCTGTGGCGAGGAGTCGGCGCTGCTCGACTCCCTCGAAGGTTTCCGAGGGCAACCGCGGTTGAGGCCGCCGTTCCCCGCGATCAAGGGGCTCTACGGCCAGCCGACGGTGGTCAACAACACCGAGACCGTGTCCACGCTCCCGCACATCGTGGCGAACGGGGTCGACTGGTTCCGGGGGTGGGGAACGGAGAAGTCTCCGGGCACCAAGGTCTTCTCGGTATCCGGACATGTTGAGCGCGCCGCCAACTACGAGGTGCCGTACGGTACGACGCTCGATCAGTTGCTCGAGCTCGCCGGCGGCATGAAGGACGGTAAGCCTCTGAAGGCGATCATCCCCGGTGGGGCCAGTGCACCGCTCCTGACCCACGGCGACTACGCGCTCGACTTCGACTCTCTCAAGGAAGCGGGCACGATGCTCGGTTCGGGGGCCGTCGTCTATATGGACGAGTCCACCTGCATGGTCAGGAACGCGCTCGTGACGACGGAGTTCTTCGCCCACGAATCCTGCGGGAAGTGCACCCCCTGCCGCGAGGGGAC
>JAENWQ010000086.1 GCA_016649855.1 Actinomycetota bacterium
GACTGCGGCAGGGCCTGGCCGAGGCGTGCCAGAGGGACGGGTTCAGCCTCCATGTCCCGCCGCTGGAGCTGTGCACCGACAACGCCGCGATGATCGCAGCCTGCGCCACCCAGATGCTGCGCCGGGGCCGAACGAGCAGCCTGAACGCCTCCCCGGACCCCAACCTGCCGCTCGTCTAGCAGTAGCAGGCCCCCATTTGACCGGTCTGGCAGGGGGGCGTTACTCTTAGCACTCGAACACAGGGAGTGCTAATCGGCATTGCCCTGCCCGTTGAAGTGCGTTCAGGAGGTAAGAGATGGCGACTGCTGCCAAGACCAAGATCAAGATCAAGCCCCTCGAGGACCGGGTTCTAGTCCGTCCCGACGAGGCCGAGCAGACCACGGCGTCGGGCATCGTGATCCCCGACACCGCCAAGGAGAAGCCCCAAGAGGGCGAGATCCTCGCGGTAGGCGCCGGCAAGCGCAGCGACACCGGCGACCTGATCCCTATGGACGTCAAAGAGGGCGACAAGGTCATGTACTCGAAGTACGGCGGCACCGAGATCAAGCTCGATGGTGAGGACCTCCTCATCCTTTCGGCGCGCGACATCCTCGCCGTCCTCGGCTAGTCACCTCCACGTCTGTACGAATCAAGTTGTCCGATAGGCCTCAGGACGAGGTCTGAGAGGAGTCACCAGGAATGTCCAAGCTCATCAAGTTTGACGAAGAGGCACGGCACGGCCTCGAGGCAGGCGTCGACCGCCTCGCTGCCGCCGTACGTGTGACGCTCGGCCCCCGCGGTCGCAACGTCGTCCTCGACAAGAAGTGGGGCGCCCCCACGATCACCAACGATGGGGTGACGATCGCCAAAGAGATCGAGCTCGAGGACCCGTGGGAGAACATGGGTGCCCAGCTCGTCAAGGAAGTCGCCACCAAGACCAACGGCGTCGCCGGTGACGGAACCACCACGGCCACCGTTCTCGCGCAGTCGCTCATCAAAGCGGGACTCCAGAACGTCGCTGCCGGCGCCAACCCGATGTCGCTGAAGCGCGGTATCGAGAAGGCCGTCAAGGTTGCGGTCGAGTCCATCAAGTCACAGGCACGTGACGTCGAAGGCCGCGAGCAGATCGCAAATGTTGCGTCGATCTCGGCCAACAACGATCCGGAGATCGGCGAGATGGTCGCCGAGGCGATGGACAAGGTCGGCAAGGACGGCGTCATCACCGTCGAGGAGTCGAACACCTTCGGGATGGAGCTCGAGCTCGTCGAGGGTATGCAGTTCGACAAGGGCTACATCAGCCCGTACTTCGTTACCGACCAGGATCGTATGGAGGCCGTCCTCGAGGACCCGTACGTCCTGATCGCGCAGACGAAGGTTGCGAACGTCCGTGATCTCCTTCCGATCCTCGAGAAGGTCATGCAGAGCGGGAAGCCGCTCTTGATCATCGCTGAGGACGTTGAGGGCGAAGCCCTTGCGACCCTGGTGGTCAACAAGATCCGCGGAACCTTCAAGGCCGTCGCCGTCAAGGCTCCGGGCTTCGGCGACCGCCGCAAGGCGATGCTCGAAGACATCGCGGTGCTGACCGGCGGTCAGGTCATCTCCGAGGAGATCGGTCTGAAGCTGGATTCGGTCGACCTCGACGTACTTGGTACGGCCCGCAAGATCGTGGTTACGAAGGACAACACGACGGTCGTCGAGGGTGCCGGTGACGAGGCCGCTATCCGCGGCCGCGTCGAGCAGATCAAGGCCGAGATCGAGCGCACCGACTCCGACTGGGACCGCGAGAAGCTCCAGGAGCGCCTCGCGAAGCTGGCCGGTGGAGTCGCCGTCCTCAAGGTCGGAGCCGCGACCGAGGTCGAGCTCAAAGAGAAGAAGCACCGCATCGAGGACTCCGTCTCGGCGACCCGCGCGGCCGTCGAGGAGGGTGTCGTCCCCGGTGGAGGCGTCACGCTGGTGCGTGCGTCCGAGGCCGTCGACGCTCTCGACCTCGAGGGTGACGAGAAGGCCGGAGCCCAGATCGTCCTGAAGGCACTCGAGGCCCCGCTTCGCTGGATCGCTCAGAACGCGGGCTTCGAGGGCGGCGTGGTCGTCGAGCACATCAGGAACGAGAAGCCGGGCCACGGACTCAACGCGGCGACTGGCGAGTACGTCGACCTCATCGCAGCGGGGATCATCGACCCCGTCAGGGTCACCCGTTCGGCACTCGAGAACGCAGCGTCGATCGCAGCGCTTCTCTTGACGACCGAGGTCACCATCGCCGACAAGCCTGCCGACGAAGACCCGATGGCAGGCGGTGGTCACGACCACGGCATGGGTGGAATGGGCGGCATGGGCGGCATGATGTAGCTCTTCCTCTTCTGAGGAGTTGAAGGGCCCGGTCTTCGGACCGGGCCCTTTGTTTAGGGAGCAGGTGAACGTTCAACCCGTGGTAAACGTCAGATGACCATGACTCCAAGACCGTTGCAGCGGACCCTCGGTGTGCTGCTGCTCGCATCGTTGCTACTCCATGGGTGCAGCCGAGGTGGCAACGAGCCAGTGGGACCTGTCGAGCCCGCGAACGACCCCGGAGTCTCTGCATCGCCATCCGTGACCCCCAGCGCCGCCGAGAAGTTGTCGAAGGGGGATCCTCAGAGATTCTGCTCTCGACGAGACCCGGTCGTGGCCGATGTCGACGGCGATGGGCGTGAGGACCAGGTGTTCCACAGCTGGGTGAAGGGGCAGGCACTTGTGGGTGTTTGCACAGCAGCCGGCAAGAAAGACTCACGGCCCGGTCTCGGGATGTCCGAGCTGCTCCAGATCATCGATTTCGACGGGGACGGGAGAGACGAAATCTTCTTCGGGTCGACCGGCATAACCATTGGCGGTTATGAGGTAACCCGCTTCTTGAGAGGCCGTCTCAGATTGGTGCGAGGCCCACTCGGGGGCGAGCCAATGGTGGTTCGACAAGGTGCCGAGTTCACGAACAGGATGGTCGGCCGCGCCTTCGGCTGCGAAGACATTGATGAGGACGGAACCGCGAACCTTGTCCAGGTGACTACCCGATTCCAGGGGCAGGACGTCCGGTGGAAAAGGACTTGGTACTCCGTGAGGGGAGCAAGTGCGGAGCGCGTCGGTCACGACGGGGGCTCGGAGCCGCGAGGCGAGGGCGAGTCCCGGATAGACGTGCTGATGAGGGCTGCTCGGGATCACGTACGTGCGTGCGAGGCTAGAGAGTCTTCCTGATCAGTCGGGGAAGCGGCCCCATTCGAAGTGCATCCCGTCGGGAGTGAGCCAGGTGCCGCCCCAGACGAAGCCCCACTTGCGCATGATCTTCACGAGGCGGGGATCCTGATGTGGTTCCTGGCCGAGTCCGTTGCCTTCGGTGTTGACGTCGACGGCGATCCCCCAGCTGTGGCGAGAGAGGCGCGTGCCGGGCGGCAGGGCGGTGAAGCGCGAGTTGTAACAGCCCGCGTATTCGTCGGGACGGATCAGATAGCCGAGGCCCTTATCGCGCAGCTCTCCGAGAGCACCGCGCAACTGTCGGAACAGTTTCTTGTGGCACCTGACGTTGCCGAGGATGGGAACGGACTCGGTGCGGATGTGGCTCCCGACCCAATCGGGATGGATGGTGAAAGCGCCGCTCGAAGAGGGTTGAGCGGGGAACTCGCCGAAGCGTGACTTGAAGCTGGCGATGGGTTTGATGGAAGGCGCGTAGCGGAGGAGGTCGTTCTTGCCGCTGCGTATCTCGAGCGGGATGTTCCCGGCCGCGGCGATGACCGCCTTCCTGAGCCGCTTCTTCTTCACCGCGTCGCTCCCTCGCACGAGGAAGAAACGGACCCGGTAGCTCCACTCGCGGGGCCTGGTGGCGAGGATCGCTTCGTAGCCTCCGGTCGCCGCCTGAGAGACCACCGCGCTCACATCCCTGCGTCCGCTGCGGAAACCGAGCTTCAGGCCCACGCCTTCGCCCCTTAGCCGCTCTTCTCGCCTCGAGATGACCACTTCCCCGTGCCTCAGAGAACGAAGGGCGTCTCGATACTGGCCCGGTACGAAATGGGAGAACGGCCCCGGATGGACCGCGGTCACCTCCATCGGGTAGCCGTAACCGGAAGGGAGACGGTCGATCTTGTGACCGCCCGGCATCCACGACCTCATCAACCAGTCCGTTGCGAGAAGCGCCCCGGTGGCGGCGCGCACTCCCTCGACCTTCTCGAGGTGGCGTTGCGTCGAAGCCGGGATCCCTCGGGGCGACCAGATCACGAACATCTTCGGATCGGTAGCAGCGGCGGCCGGCAACGGGAAGCGAAACGCGGCCAGTTGGGCGAGCAACAAGAGGGCCAGGACCGCGCTGATTCTCTTCGCCATCCGCCGACCTTACTGGGCTAGCCTTCAGATGTGGAGGCTGAACGGTTTCAGGCTTGGGTGGAGCGTTACCGCGCCGTGTGGGAGAGCAACGATCCGGCTGAGGTCGGCGCTCTATTCACCGACGATGCGCTCTACCACGACAGCCCTGGGCAGGCGCCGTGGACCGGCAGGGACGCCATAGTGAAGGAGTGGATCGACCGGAAGGACGAACCCGGCGAGACCACGTTCGAGTACGACGTCATCGCGTCCGAAGGCGACCTCGGCCTCGTGCGCGGGGTCACCCACTACCTCACCAACGGGAACGTCTACGACAATCTCTGGGAGATCGTGCTGGACGGTGAGGATCGCTGCAGTCGCTTCACCGAGTGGTGGATGTTGCGGCGATAGGACGCTCACGCCGGTAGGCCTTCCACAGGAGGATCGCTCCCAGGGGGATCAAGGCGAGGCATACCCATTGCGCGCCGGTCAGCCCCATCTGGGTCTTGTCGTAGGTCCTCAGGAAATCGGTAAGGAAACGCTGCACGCCGTACCAGAGGACAAAGGTCGAGATCAGTGCGCCCCGGGGTGCTCCCCGCTTCCGCATCCACAGGAGCAACCCGAACAGCGGCCAGAGGAGGAGGAACTCGTACAGCGCGGTGTTGTGGATGCTGACTCCCTCGGCGATCGGACCTTCTCTGGTCGCCCCTCCGAGATAGTGGACCGCCAGGAAGAAGTCGGTCTCGCCCCCGAGATGTTCTCCGACCGAGTAGCACCCGAGGCGACCGATGGCCAGCCCCACGGTGAGCCCGAGGCCCATTCCGTCGGCCACCCTCCATCCGGAGATCTCCCGGTGCTTCCGGAGCCACAGCCCCACCACCACGGCCGCGGAGATGAAGCCTCCGGAGAACTGCAGTCCTCCCTGCCAGATCGCGAAGGCCTCCCACGGAGCGTCCCCGTAATCGGAGGCGTGGGTGAGCACGTACGTGAGCCTGGCCCCCACGAGCCCCACCGCAACGGCCCACACCGCGACCTTCTCCACGGGGGCGGGGTCGATCTCGAAGCGGCGCAGGTGGCGCGTGAGGATCGCGATGCCCAGGGCGATCCCGATCGCGACCATGAGTCCGAAGGTGTGGAGGTCGATCGGACCGAGTGGGATCGAAGGGAAGGTTCGGTAGGGGATCACCACCCGAGCCTAGTGGCCAGGACGGACGGGGCCGTCTAGGGGAGGTACGGCATCGGGTCGACGGGGTTCCCGTTGATCCGGATCTCGAAGTGCACGTGGTCACCGGTACAGGAACCCGTGCAACCCACCAGCCCGATCTGCTGACCCTGGCTCACGCTCTCGCCGTTGCTGACAGAGAAGGCCGACATGTGGCCGTAGAGGGTGCTGTAGCCGCCGCCGTGATCGATGATGACGGCGTTGCCGTAGCCCGAGTAATACTCCGCCAGGATCACGGTGCCGGCCTTGGAAGCCACGATGGGATCGCCGGTCACGCCGTCGATATCGATGCCGGTATGCATCGAGCCCCACCTCGGTCCGTACGGAGAGGTGACCGAGCAGCACAGGGGCCAGATGAAGCCCTGTGAGGACTGGCCGAGGTCGACCGGATTGGGATTCTGAGAAGCGAGGATGTGAGCCCGGATGAGGTCGTTGGCGTCCTCGAGACCCTCTTCTTTGTCCCTCAGGTGGTTCACCTTGCCGGCGATCCGTCCGTAGGCGACCGCGACGTCGGCCTTCTTGGCAGCCAGTTTGTTGAGGATGTCTCGCTGGTCGGCGAGGTCTTGCGCCAGCTCACCCCTCTTGGCCAGCAGCAGTTCGTTCTGCTGCTGGATCTCTTCCTTGAGACGACCGAACTTGATCAAGGCGCCGTTGTTCTCTTCGGCCGCGATGCTCAGCATCTCGGCTTTCGTGTCGAGCTCGGAAAGCGACTTGGAGCTGAACAACGTGTCGAGGATCTGGGTCGAGCCCGCCTTGTATAGCGAGATTGCCTGGTCCATGGCCCGGCCCTGGACCTCGTCGATGTCCTTCTGGGTGGCCTTGATCTGCGAGGTGACCTCGCTTACCTCGGCGCGAACCTTGCTGACCTTGGTCTGGAGCTCGTTGGCGATGATCGAGTACTTGGAGATCTCTTCTCGCAGCCCGTCGAGGCGAGCCCTGAGGCTGTTGTACTCCGGCGACATCGCATCGATCTGGTC
The DNA here is from genome assembly GCA_016649855.1 of Actinomycetota bacterium. GTDB lineage: Bacteria > Actinomycetota > CADDZG01 > CADDZG01 > WHSQ01 > WHTI01. Next base: position 6,496 of record JAENWQ010000086.1, read on the forward strand.
CTCGATCTGCTCGATGGCCGAGTTGTTCTCCTCGATGTCGTCGCCGGGGCCGGCAGTGGAGCCCACAAGGGGGACGAGGAGCGTTGCGAGGACCGTCGCCGCCATCACTACGCGGCTGACCGGATGTCGCTGCAAGTTGCGTAACTCCCTCGTTGTCGGCTGCGTATTCTCTGTCGGGTTCGGAGGCCCCCGAGGCCTCTCGGGCCCGATGTCCCCAGAGTTGAACCCTGGGGGCGGGCCGTTGCGCATACTGTCATACGACGCGAGTCGGAGGCAACAACCCAAGAACAACCCAAGAGGGTGATTTCGGGCTAATCAGCTGGACGGGCGTTCCGTGCCGAGTCTCACCGGTACGTTTCGGCCTCTGTCCGGGCGCTCCTGCCTCGGATCACGAGGAACGCGAAGAAAATCTTCAAAAGCCGCGAAGAATTGTCGATCCAGGCTATTGCAGACCCGGCGGTGAAGCGCTTATCGTCCTACTTGTACCCGTTGAGCTGTAAACCGGTTTCGGCCGGGACGAAGGTTCAGCGGGTGCATTTTCGCGTCCGGGCTTCGTTCTGGACCGCCGCCGGCCCCGGCCTGCACGGTCGGCCCTCCGCTGGTATGGTCAGAGTGTTATAGGAGTGTACCTGAGCCTGGCCGCACCACGGTTGGCTTCCCGGAGTGCCTCCGCCCTCGCACCAGCTAGTCGAATCGGAGGAAACTCATGCCCAGCACGTTGAAGGACGTCCCCGGCGCGCAGCCCCACGGTGGCGCTCTCGAGATCCGGATGGCCACCCCGGACGAAGCGGCGGATATCGCCAAAGGTGCCGGCTCGCTTCCCAAGATCGAAGCGAAGAGCCGCCGGGTCCTCTCGGACCTCGAGCTCCTCGCGGTCGGTGCGGTCTCTCCCAACCGGGGCTTCATGACCAAAGCCGACTACTCGAGCGTCGTCGAGGACATGCGCCTCGAGGGCGGGATCCCCTGGAGTCTTCCGATCACGCTGTCCGCGACCGACGACGAGGTCGCGAACCTCTCGAAGGGCGAGCGTGCCGCGATCGTGCACGAGGGCAAGATCGTTGCCGTGATCGACGTCGAGGACATCTTCGACTACGACGTCGACAACGAGGCCGAGAAGACCTACCTGACCACGGACGAGGCTCACCCGGGCGTTGCTTACCTCCATTCGCAGGCTCCGCACTACGTCGGTGGCGAGGTGACTGTGCTCGAGAACCTCTTCGCGCATGAGTTCGCCGAGCACCGTCTGACCCCGCTGCAGCTCCGCGAGCAGATCGCCGAGCGCGGGTGGAAGACCATCGTTGCGTTCCAAACCCGTAACCCGATCCACCGGGCGCACGAGTACCTCACGAAGTGTGCGCTCGAGATCACCGACGGGTTGGTCATCCACCCGCTCGTCGGCGGCACCAAGGGTGACGACATCCCTGCCGAGACACGGATGAAGTGCTACCAGGTACTGATGGACAACTACTACCCGAACGACCGCGTGATCCTGTCGGTGTTCCCTGCCTCCATGCGCTACGCCGGTCCGCGTGAGGCCATCTGGCACTCGCTGCTGCGGAAGAACTACGGCATCACCCACTTCATCGTCGGTCGTGATCACGCCGGCGTTGGTGACTACTACGGGTCGTACGACGCGCAGAAGCTGTTCGATGAGTTCGACCCGGCCGAGCTGGGTATCCAGCCACTCAAGTTCGAGCACTCCTTCTGGTGCAACAAGTGCGAGGGCATGGGCTCCGACAAGACGTGCCCCCACACCAAGGAGGACCGCGTCTTCCTTTCCGGCACGCAGGTAAGGCAGATGCTGGTGGACGGTATCGAGCCGCCTCCGGAGTTCTCTCGTCACGAGGTCGCCAAGATCCTCATCGACGACGCCCGGGCCAACGCCTAGGTGCTCTCAGCGATTTCAAGGAGGAAACGCTAGTGGCTCTGTTTGGAAAGAAGAAGAAAGAAGACGCTCCGGCCTCGGGGACCAAGAGGCAGAAGGTCATGGTCCTCGGGCTCGACTGCGCTCCGCCACAACACATCTTCGAGGAGTACAAGGACGAGATCCCGAACCTCACGAAGCTGAAGGAGAACGGGGTCTGGGGTGAGCTCGAGTCGATCACGCCGCCGATCACCGTGCCGGCGTGGATGTGCATGATGACCTCGAAGGACCCGGGCACGCTCGGGATCTACGGGTTCCGCAACCGTAAGGACCACACTTACGACGGGCTCGAGTTCGCGACCAGCTTCAAGGTCAAGGAACCCACCGTGTGGGACATCCTTTCTGAGGCGGGCAAGGATTCGATCGTCGTATCGGTGCCTCCGTCCTACCCGCCCAAGCCGCTGAAGGGCGTCCAGGTCGGTTGCTTCCTTACCCCCTCGAACGAGGCCGAGTACACCTACCCCAAGGAGCTAAAGGCCGAGATGGTCGCGGGGGCCGGGGAGTTCATCTTTGACATCCGCAACTTCCGCACCGACGACACGCAGTACATCCTCGACGAGGCCTACAAGATGACGACGGCCAAGTTCGCCAACGCGAACTGGCTCCTCGAGAACAAGCCGTGGGACTTCTTCGTGATGGTCGAGATGGGCCCGGATCGTTTGAACCACGGCATCTGGTCCTTCATCGACCCGAACCATCCTCGCTACCAGCCGGACAACCCGTACAAGGATTCGCTGCGCGAGTACTACCGGTTCCTCGACGGCAAGATCGGCGACATCCTCAAGCACGCCGATGAGGACACCACCGTGCTCGTCGTTTCGGACCATGGCGCCAAGGCCATGGTCGGCGGCGTCTGCTTCAACGAGTGGTTGATGGGCGAGGGCTACCTCGGATTCGAGGGCGAGCTGCCATCCGGGATCACGCCGATCAACAAGATGAACATCGACTGGTCGAAGACCAAGGCATGGGGCGACGGTGGCTACTACGGGCGCCTGTTCCTCAACGTCGAAGGCCGCGAGCCGGAAGGCATCATCCCGGCGGCCGACTACGAGAAGGTCCGTGACGAGTTGATCCAGAAGATCGAAGCGTTGGTCGACCACGAGGGCAACCCGATGGGCAACAAGGCCCACAAGCCGGAGGATCTTTACGAGAACCAGAACGGTGTCGCCCCGGACCTCATCGTGATCTTCGGCGAGCTACGGTGGCGGAGCGTCGGATCGCTCGGTCACGGCTCGCTCTACACGTTCGAGAACGACACCGGCCCGGACGAGGCGAACCACGCCGAGAAGGGCATCTTCATCATGCACAACGCTCCCGGCGCCACGCCGGGACCGAAGGAC
>JAENWQ010000017.1 GCA_016649855.1 Actinomycetota bacterium
AGGTCACAACCTCGCGGCCGCAGCTCGCCCGGCCGCGGCCGCGGCGAGGAAGAATTCCGGGATCTCATCGACGCCCCGTCCCATCGACCGCGGGCTGATGCCGAGGTCCTTCATGACCACCAGACCCGGAGATCCGTCGATAGACGTCACGTCATGGCGATCCGCGATCCCGGCCGTTCGCAAGGCCTCCGCGACGCGGGCCGTGCCCCCGTTCGCAAGAAGCGGCACCGGAACGATCGCCCCCGGCCGCCCGGTCATCTTCAGCGCGGTCAGCGTGTGATGGCTGACGCCCCGGTGGCGCGGTCGTTCGTCGGAGAAGTTGATCCTCAGGCAGGCGATCGCTACTCCGCCCAGCGCCCCGGCCGCATCGAGGATCCCGGCCTGTTCCAGCGCGGTGAATCCGAGGGCCGTGCCGGTTCCCACGACCCCGGGGCCCATCGCGACGACGACCACGTCACACCCAGAGACGTACTTGAGCGCGGCCAGTCCCGAGTAGACGTTGACGGTCTCGAGTTCGCCGCCGAACGCGTGCCCGCACGTGGCGGTGACGTCGATGAGACCTGCATCCCGCAGGTCTCTCACGAGACGGCTCCAGGCAAGAGGGAGAGCGGCGGCGTCGGTCATCAGGTAGCCGACGCGTGCTTCGGGGGCGGCGGCCTTCACGCCGGCTGCGACGGCGGCGATCTGCGAGTGCAGACCACAGGCGACCACAGGAAGGCCATCGACCTGGTCGACCTCCGCGAGCGTTGCGTGGTGAGGGCTCTCCTGCGCCTCGACCGCGAGGACCTCGGTCTGCCACGGCGTGTACCGGAGCTTCATGATGTGCCCCGCGCCCGGCCCCGGGGTGCCCTTCCCCGACAGGTTCCACAACACGAACGCCTCACCCCCGGTCCCGAGCGACAACTCGATCCCGGTGGTGTTCAGGACGACGTCATCTCCGACCTCGAGGGGGCCGAGCATCCGGGGGAAGCCCGAGGCGGCGATCTCGCTCCCTTCGACGCGCGCGGTGATGCGGACCAGGTCGTCGTGCTGCTCGACGATCTGGATCACGACGCCGGTACGAAACGCGGCCATCAGATCCCTCTCACAGGGAGGAGATGAGCTTGGCGACCCGCTCGTCGGCGGACTTGAAGGGGTCCTTGCACAACACGGTGCGTTGGGCCTGATCGTTGAGCTTGAGGTGGACCCAGTCGACCGTGAAGTCGCGGCGCTTCCTTTTCGCGGCGCGGATGAACTCACCCCTCAGCTTGGCCCGGGTCGTCTGGGGAGGCTCGGTCTTGGCCCGGTCGATATCGGTCTCATCGCACATCCGCTCGACCATCCCGCGAGCCTCCATCCGGTAGTAGAGACCGCGGGTCCGGTTCACGTCGTGATAGGCGAGGTCCATCAGCGCGATCCGCGGATGTGCGAGCGAGAGGTCGTGTCGCTCGCGGTATTTCTCTACCAGCGCGCGCTTGGTGATCCAGTCGACCTGTCCGTTGAGCGCGTCCTGGTCTTCCTCGAGGCTCACGATCGCGTGCTCCCACATGTGCGCGATCTCCTTGAGAACGGGATCGTCACGTTGCTCGACCCACCGCAGTGCCTTGTCGAGGTACTCCTTCTGCATGTCGAGCGCCGACGCCTCTCGGCCATTGGCAAGCCGGACCTTGCGCCGGCAGGAGGTGTCGTGCGAGATCTCTCGTATCGCTCGGATGGGGTTCTCGAGGGTCATGTCCCGGATCTGGACGCCCTCTTCCACCATCCGGAGCAACAGTGCCGTGGAACCGATCTTGAGATACGAGGTCCATTCGCTCATGTTCGAGTCTCCGACGATCACGTGGAGCCTCCGGTACTTCTCCGCATCGGCGTGCGGTTCGTCGCGCGTGTTGATGATCGGGCGCGACCTGGTGGTCGCTGAGGACACGCCCTCCCAGATGTGCTCGGCGCGCTGCGAGATGCAGAAGAGCGCACCACGAGCCGTCTGCAGAACCTTGCCAGCGCCCGCGAATATCTGACGCGTGACGAAGAACGGGATCATGACCTCGGCGAGCCTGCCGAACTCGCCGTAGCGGCTGACGAGGTAGTTCTCGTGGCTTCCGTAGGAGTTCCCGGCCGAGTCGGTGTTGTTCTTGAACAGATAGATGTCCCCGGAGATGCCTTCCTCGCGGAGCCTGGTTTCGGCTGCCTTAAGGAGGCCTTCGAGGATCCGCTCCCCCGCCTTGTCGTGCACTATGAGGTCGTAGACGTTGTCGCACTCCGGGGTCGCGTATTCGGGGTGTGAACCGACATCGAGATAGAGACGGGCGCCGTTCTCGAGGAACACGTTGGAGGACCGGCCCCAAGAAACCACTCGCCGGAAGAGGTAGCGGGCGACCTCGTCCGGAGACAGCCTGCGCTGCCCCTTGAACGTGCAGGTCACGCCGTACTCGTTCTCGGTGCCGAAGATGCGCCGTTCCACGGAACCAGCCTAATGGCGTGGGTGACCAATGGCTCGGACCGGCACCTAGCTCAGGAGTTGGGAGACCTCATCCTCGAACAGCCGCCGGAACTTCCGGCGCGAGCGCCCGCGGTCGAGTACCGCGACCTCGAGGGTGCCTGCGGGCATCTCGTGGCCCTCGACCGTGACGAGCGCTTTGTGGCCCAGCTCGACCGCGACCTTGAGACTCATGAGCTTCTTCGGGTAGTTGGTATCGAGGTGGGCACCGAGAGCCTCCGACTGTCCTCCCATCGCCACCCATCTCTGACGGTCTGAGACCGACCCGTCGTAGAGGATGTGGAACAACTCGGTGTCGTCCGTTTCGTCACCGACCGATGCCACGAGGATCTCGATCTCGTAAGGCTTGACCTCTGACGTGAAGATCGCGCCGAGCGACTGGGAGTACGCGTTGGCCAGGCCCTTCGCGGTGACGTCCTCGCGCGAGTACTGGTAGCCCTTCAGATCGACGAGGCGGATGCCGCCGATGCGCAGCTGCTCGAACTCGTTGAACTTGCCGACCCCTGCGAATGCGATGCGGTCGTAGATCTCCGAGATCTTGTGGAGTGTGGCCGAGGTGTTCTCGGCGACGAAGCAGACGCCGTCGGCGTACTCGAGAGCGACGATGGACTTGCCGCGAGCGATGCCCTTGCGCGCGTAGTCGGCTTTGTCCTTCATCAACTGTTCGGGAGAGACGTAATAAGGCGATGGCATCGTCACTCTTCACTCCCGGCGCGCCTGACATCCACGGTGTGAGATTCGTTCGGATGGTCTCTTCGTTCCGCGATCAGTTCCTCGAACAGGCGTCGCAAGGTGTCCTCGTCGACCTCGGACATCCCCGATTCCTTGATCGAAACGACGTTGGGGAAGATGCCGCGCATCAGATCGGGCCCCCCGGTGCCGACATCCTCATCGGCCGCGTCGAACAGGGCTTCGATGGCGATCTTCACCGCTTCCTCTCCGGTCATGCCATCGCGGAAGCGCTTCTTGAGCGACGAGCGAGCGTCTTTGCCGCCCGACCCGGTTGCGTGGTAATCGTCCTCTTCGTAGCGGCCGCCGGTCACGTCGTACTTGAAGATGCGACCGGCCTTCCGAGCAAGGTCGTAACCGGCAAAGACAGGGACCACGACGAGACCTTGCATCGCTGCGGGAAGGTTCGCCCTGATCATCTGGGAGAGCTTGTTCGCCTTCCCCTCGAGGCTCAACCGATCGCCCTCGACCTTCTCGTAGTGCTCGAGCTCGGTCTGGAAGAGGCGGACCATCTCGACCGCCGGTCCCGCCGCTCCAGCGATCGCCACGGCCGAGTGGTCGTCGGCCGCGAATACCTTTTCGATCGAGCGGTGGGCGATCTGGAAACCCTCGGTGGCCCGGCGGTCACCGGCGACGATCACGCCATCCTTGTAACGGAGGGCGAGAACCGTGGTGCCCTCAGGGGCGTGAACCTGCTGGGTGAGGTCTCGGCGGGGAAACTCTCCGGGAGCGTGCGTCTTGAGAACCTCCGTGAAGGACGACCCGGGGCCGTGCACAGGATTCCTCAGGAAGTCTCCGAGCGATGGTTCCGTCATAGGTTCGTGTGCCCCTCCAGATAATCGGCTGCCGCTTCCAGGACCATGGGACCGTCGCCGAAGTGTCCCAGAGCATTATTGCAGTTGAAGCACAGTACGCCCCTCACCCGCCCCGTGCGGTGATCGTGGTCCACATGAGTAGCCCTGACCCCACCGCAAACGGCGCAGCCACCGCCCTGTTCCAGGATCATCCATGCGATCTGCGTGTTATCGAGTCCATAGCGGCGCTTTCTCTGCCGCTGCGACCCTGAGCCGTGGTGTTTCCGTATCGACTCTCTGGTCTGCTCGAGGTGGCACGGTTTGCAGTGGATGTGAAAGCCCGTTGGACTCCTCCTGTTCTTCACGAACTCGACGTCCGGCTTGGTTAGGCCACATCGGTGGCAGCGTCTCATCCGGCTAACCCCGCATGTCTGGAGAGGTACGCGATCGCGTTCCTGATCCGCACCGGGTCGTCTTTGAACTGTCCCAATCCCGCGTTACACGCCCCACAGAGGATCGCTCGGACGCGACCGGTGCGGTGGTCGTGATCCACGTGCGTTGGCTCCCGACGTCGACAGATCGGACAGACTCCACCTTGCTTGTCGATAAGGGCCTGAACTTCGTTCGCGCCGATGCCGTACTTAGCGGTCAGGTGATAGTGGCGTGTGTTGCCGTGGAGTCTCCGCACCGACTCGCGATTCCGAGCGTTGTTGCAGAGCTTGCAATAGACGTGGATCCCCGATCGTCGTGATCGGTTCTTCGGGAAATCCTCGGCGGGTTTTGTTTCGCCGCAATCCGGACACCGGGGCATGATCGATCCCTTCTCTCCCCGGCTGGCTGCTTGTTCCTCGGCCCCTCCCCCAGAGGCAATCCAAAACTGGAAGATTCTGCCTATTCTCCGCCTTTTTGCACGTAAGACCGAACGAACTCTTCCGCGTTTTGTTCGAGGACCTCGTCGATCTCGTCCAAGAGATCGTCGACGTCGGCGGAGTTCTCCTGGGACGTCTTGGCCTCTTCGGCCTGGACGGCCTCTTCTTCTTGGGGTTTGGGCTTACGTGTCTGTTCTCCGGCCATCTCTCACCTCGTCAACTGCATCGTCAACTGCATCCGTTAACTCGTGCCCCCAATCCTACCCGGCCCCTGCGACGTAACTCAGGAGGAAGACAGGTTAGCGATCAGGGTTGCGGGGTCGGGGCTCCGATCGAAGAGCGCCTGGACCCGATCCTTGGTTCCGCGGGTCGGGTCCAGGGTGGGGACCTTCCGGAGTGGTTCGTCGCCGAGGTCGAAGATGAGGGCGTCCCACGACGCGGCCACGATCTTCTCCGAGAAGCGCCGGAGGCACTCGCCGCGGAAGTACGCCCGCGTGTCCTCGGGTGGATGATCGACCGCGAAGGCGATCTCGTCTTCGGAGACCAGCGTCTCGAACCGGCCCGTCTTCTGGAGCTTGTGGTAGAGCCCTTTGTCTCTGCGGACGTCGTGATACTGGAGGTCGACCAACCGCAGCTTCGGGTGATCCCAGGAGAGGCCATCGCGGTCCCGGTACCCTTCCAGCACCGAGAGCTTCGCGACCCAGTCGAGCTCTCGGGACAGCATCATCGGGTCCCGCTCGAGCCGCTCGAGAACGCTCTCCCAGCGCTCCAGGACGTCGGACGTGATGGCGTCGTCGCTCAGGTTCTCCTGCGCGTACTTCTTGGCAAGCCGCAGGTACTCCCACTGGAGCTCGACCGCGGTGATCGACCTCCCGTCCCACAGCTTGAACGACTGTTTGCAGGAGGGGTCGTGGGATACCGCCTTGATCGCCGCCACCGGCTCCGCGAGGGCGAAGTCATCCGCGATGTAGTCGTCCTCGATCATCTTGAGCATCAACGCGGTCGACCCGACCTTCAGATAGGTCGCGATCTCGGACATGTTGGCGTCTCCGACGATGACGTGGAGACGCCGGTACACCTCGGGGTCGGCGTGCGGTTCGTCGCGCGTGTTGATGATCGGACGCTTGAACGTCGTCTCGAGCCCGACCTCGACCTCGAAGAAGTCGGCGCGCTGTGAGATCTGATAGTCGCAGGCGTCGGCGCCGTTCTCGACCCCTACCTTCCCCGCGCCGGTGAAGACCTGGCGCGAGACGAAGAACGGGATCAGGTGCTTCACCAGGTTGGGGAACGGCGTCTGCCGGTCGACCAGGTAGTTCTCGTGGCAGCCGTACGAGTTCCCCTTGCCATCGGAGTTGTGCTTGTAGATAAGGACCGTCTGACTGTCCGGCACGATCTCCTTGGCAGAGCGGATCGAGTCTTCGAGGATCCGCTCGCCCGCCTTGTCCCAGATCACCACATCGCGTGGGTTGGAGCACTCCGGGCTCGAGTACTCCGGGTGAGCGTGATCGACGTAGTAGCGCGCGCCGTTGGGAAGGATCACGTTCACGAGGCCGGTCTCGTCCTCGGCCGGTAGCTCGGCCCCCGGACGCTCGAACCCGCGAGCGTCGCGCAGCGGGTTCTCCTCCTCGTAGTCCCACTTGACCCGCTTGAAGGCGGGCTTGGCGTAGGCGTTGATGAGGAGCGATGACGTCAGGATCGGGTTGAACTCGGACGTGTCTCGCACCGAGATCCCGTATTCGGTCTCGATCCCACAGATCTTGGGAAATGCCATGCACAAACCCTACGACGCTGGTGGAAGAAACAGGCTCGTTCTAAAGGTATTGGCCGGTCGTGACGCCTTCGACCTGGCGGCTGCCGTCGCCGTCCTTCGTGTGCTCGCCGACCAGGGTGCGGATGTAGACGATGCGCTCGCCCTTCTTGCCGGAGATCTTCGCCCAGTCGTCCGGGTTCGTGGTGTTGGGGAGGTCCTCGTTCTCCTTGTACTCCTGCGCGATGGCGTGGATCATGTCGTCCCGGTTGATCCCCTTGGGTTCGCCGGCGATGGTTCGCTTGATGGCGGTCTTCTTGGCGCGACGAACGATGTTCTCGATCATCGCGCCGGAGCTGAAGTCCTTGAAATACAGCTCCTCTTTCTCGCCGTTCGCGTAGGTGACCTCGAGGAACCGGTTCTGCGGCTCTGTGGAGTACATGTGCTCGACGGTTTCGTCGACGATCGCCTTGATCGCTCCTTCGGCCGAGCCGTGCTCCTTGATGGCCGACTCGGCGATCGGCAGGTCCGGGGTGAAGTACTTGGAGAAGATGTCCTTCGCCGCATCCTCATCGGGGCGCTCGACCTTGATCTTCACGTCGAGGCGTCCCGGCCTCAGGATCGCGGGGTCGATCAGGTCCTCGCGGTTGGAGGCTCCGACCACGATGACGTTCTTGAGGCTCTCGACCCCATCGATCTCGGCGAGCAATTGCGGCACGATCGTCGACTCCATGTCGCTCGAGATACCGGAGCCGCGGGTCCGGAACAAGGACTCCATCTCGTCGAAGAACACGATGACCGGAACGCCTTCCTCGGACTTCTCTTTGGCCCGTTGGAAGATCTGGCGGATCTGCCGCTCCGTCTCACCGACGTACTTGTTGAGCAGCTCCGGCCCTTTGATGTTGAGGAAGTACGACTGCCGGTCGGTTCTACCGAGCTTCGCCGCGACCTTCTTGGCGAGCGAGTTCGCGACCGCCTTGGCCACGAGCGTCTTCCCGCACCCCGGCGGTCCGTACAGGAGGATCCCTTTCGGCGGCGAGAGCTTGTGCTCACGGAAGAGTTCCTCGTGGAGGTACGGGAGTTCGATCGCGTCGCGGATCTTCTCGAGCTGCTCGGCAAGGCCGCCGATGTCCTCGTAGGTGATGTCCGGGACCTCTTCGAGGATCAGCTCCTCGATCTCCGGCTTGGGAAGCTTCTCGAGCGCAAGTCCCGACTTCGTGTCGAGCAGGAGGCTGTCGCCGGTCCTGAGTTTCTCGTCCTTGAGCGGCTCGGCCAGTTCGATCACGTGCTCCTCGTCGGCTCGGCCGATGACCAAAGCGCGCCCGCCTTCGAGCATCTCTTTGACGGTCACGACCTCGCCCTGGACCTCGAACCGCCGGACCTCAATGACGTTGAGGGCCTCGTTCAGCATCAGCTCCTGACCGCGCTGCAACTCGGAGACGCTGATCTCGGGGGCGACGCCGACGCGCAGCTTCCGTCCGTTGGTGAAGACGTTGACCGTCCCGTCGTCGAACGTCTCGAGGAAGATCCCGTAGCTCGCGGGTGGTTGCTTGAGCTTCTCGAGCTCTTCGCTCATCTGTATGACCTTGGCCCGCGCTGCACCGAGGGTCTCGGCGAGCTTCTCGTTGTTGTCGCGAGTGGCGCCTAGTTCCTCAGTGATGTCGGCCAGGCGCTTCTCGAGGCTGCGGATCTTCTTGGGGGCGTCCTCGAGACGGCGACGCGTGAGGACGAGGTCATCTGCAAGCAGCTTCACCTGCCCCTGCAGCTCCTGAACCTCCCGGTCGTACTCGGAGATCCTTCGTTCCAGATCCCGCTCCGAGACCGCAACCACCTCCCTGGAGGAAAGACTACCCCTCTAACGGAGCAATCCAGAGGGATTTGAGCGCTTCAGAGGTCCTGCGCGCCGGCCAGTTTCCGCCCCGTGATGAGGAACCCGGTGTGGCCGACCATGCGGTGATCCGGCCTGACCGATTGTCCGTCGATGTTCCACGTCCGGAGCAAGGACTCGAACGTCGAGATGAGATCGAAGCCCCGGGCGCGCATCGCCTCGACCGTCTGCGAGACCTGAGGGATCGAGGGGAGGTAGCAGCAGAGGATCCCCCCGGGCAAGAGACTCTCGGTAGTGGTGCCGATCGCATCCCATGGCTCCGGCATGTCGAGGATCATCCGGTCGACACCCGTCTCCTCGATCCCACCGAAGATGTCTCCGACTTTCAGCTCGAGGTTCTCGGGTTTGCCGCCGAGCCCCTCGTACCACGCGTCGATGTTCTCGAGGGCCTGGGCGTGGTGGTCCTCGCGCAGCTCGTAGGAAACGACCCTTCCGCTATCGCCCACCGCGCGGGCGAGCGCGAGGGTGAGTGCACCGGATCCGGTGCCCGCCTCGACAACGAAAGCACCGGGGAAGATGTCGGCCTCCACGAGGATCATGGCGACGTCTTTGGGGTAGATGACCTGCGCCCCGCGCTTCATCTTCAGCTGGTAGTCGGCGAGGGTGGGACGGAAGACGATCAGCCGGCCTCCCTTGGTGGTACGTACGTACGATCCCTCGTCGGTGCCGATGACGTCGTCGTGGTTGATGATCCCCATGTGCGAGTGGAACTGTTTGCCGGTCCGCAACGTGACGAGGTAGCGGCGCTCCCGCGAGTCGATGAACAGGACGCGCTCCCCCGCCACCAGCGGTCGTCGCGCGGTCGTCATCGTCTTCTCCCTTGAGGGCCCATCTACGAAGGGTAGCCGTCCCGGGAGACGGCGCTCAAGATTGAGGGAGGGTGAGCGGCCTGAGCTCCAGCTCCGAGACCACTTCGCTGGTGCCGTCCTCATCTCTAACGAGGAGCGTCACCTCATCCCCTGCATCGAACCCCCTCAAGGCTTCGATCAGCTCATCGGCCGATGCGATGTCCTGGCCTTCGACCGCGACGATCACGTCTCCCACCTCCAGATCGGAGAGGTCGGCCGGACTCTCCGGGTAGATGCCAGTGACCAATGCCCCTCCGGATTGCATGTCCCTCTCGGCGGCTTGCTCGCTGGTGAAGTCGGCGATCGCGACCCCGAGCCAGGCGCGCTCCGAAGGCGGCGCGTCGAGGATCGCTTCGACCACCTCGAGGGCGGAGTCGATCGGGATGGCGAAACCAACGTTCTCGGCGGAGCCCGCTTGCGCGGCGGCGGTGTTGATCCCCACCAGATGTCCGTTGAGATCGATCATGGCCCCGCCCGAGTTCCCGGGGTTGATCGCCGCATCGGTCTGGAGGATGTCAGTGAGCCGCGATCCACCTTGGGGATCGATCGTCCGGCCGATGGCCGAGACGATCCCGCGCGTTACCGTGGGGCCGCCGAGGCCGAGCGGAAAGCCGATGGCGATCACCTCGTCGCCGAGCCGCAGGAGGCCGGATTCGCCGATCTCGATGGCGATGAGGTCCTGGGCGTCCACCTGGATGACCGCCAGGTCCCGCTCCCGGTCGCCCCCGATGACCTCGCCTCTCATCGTCTGGCCGTCGGTCACCTTGACCTCGACCTCGACGCCTCCCTCAACCACGTGGTAGTTGGTGAGGATGATCCCGTGGGGATCGATGACGACGCCCGACCCCTGCCCGACGCCCCGTTGCAGCTCACCGGTGTCGGAGTCGAGCCCGAACTGCGTCACCTCCACGCTGACGATCGCCGGCAGCACCTCTTCGACGACGTCGGCGACCTGGGAGGGCGGCGGCGGCTGAGACACCTGCCGGAGGGTCACCTTAGGCCTGGGGATGCGTCCTGAGGTACCGGTCCCGGTGACCGCGATGACGCTCAGCGCAACGAGGACGATCGCGGTGAATGCCGCCGTGCCCCAGACTCGTTTTCCCATGACGGCAGGATAAGCCGTGGCGATGACCGGACGGCAAGGCGCCGACTTCTTAGGAAGGCTCCGTGACCTCTACGGCCGCGACCTCGGCCTGTCCTCCCATGATGCCTCCGAGGGCGAAGAAGATCAGGTAATTCCCGCCGGCGAGCTCGAACGTCTCGGTGACCTCGTCGGTCACCGAGGTCCAGGAGAGGAGCCCGGAGATCTTCTGGAGCTCCCGCGGTCCCTCGTAGAGGACCTCTCGGCTCTCGGGCTCGACCAGGAACCACTGCTCCGGATAGACCCCGGCCGGGGCGTTCCATGCGCGATCGACGATGAAGGGCAGCGTTCGTCCGTCTTTGACCGGGATGCCGGAGTCGCCGTGGCCGCGGCTCAGGGGCCGGACCTCGGCCTGAACGATCTTGCGCTGGTGACCGTCGATATCGGCCACGAACTGGGTTAGGTCCATCGGGCGTGAGGACACCGTTAACGGACCTCTAGAGCGACGATCTTGGCGGCTCCATCGACGTCGGCCCACGTAGAGGCGATCACGACGCTCTCCGCCTCACCCGAGTAGCGGATCAGCGCCACGAAACCATCGCCCTGAGGTTCGACCGCGTCGACCTCGGCTTTGATGAGCGGACGCGGGAGGGCCTTCATGATCGCCGGAACCGCCGCGGAGGATCCCGCGGTCAATACAGTCCCAGCGGCGGCGAAGTCCCCTGCCACGACCGCGTCCCCATGACTCTGGGCAGTCTCTCTGACGGTACTTTCGTCCACGGTCCCTCCCGGCTCGACGGATCGCTTGATTTGACCACGTCGGATGTACCCGCGGGGTTACCCACCGTAGGCTCAGACGATGTGTGTGTTCTGCGATATCGCAGCCGGCGACGTCCCTGCCACGATCGTGTTCGAGGACGATGCAACGCTGGCCTTCCTCGACCTCCGGCCGCTCTTCCCCGGCCACGTGCTCGTCGTTCCCAAGGAACACATCGAAACGCTGGCGGAGCTTCCCTCCGAGGCGATCGCTCCGTTCTTCGGAAGCGTTCAGAAGCTGGCGGTCGCGGTCGAAGCGGCCATGGATGCGAAGGGAACGTTCGTAGCGATCAACAACAAGGTCAGCCAGAGCGTCCCCCATCTCCACGTCCACGTCGTCCCGAGACGACCCAAGGATGGATTGAAAGGATTCTTCTGGCCGCGCCACAAGTACAAGGACGAGGCTCACATCGAGGCCGCCGCGTCGAGCATCAGGGCGGCGCTGGCTTCGTGAGCGGGCTCACTTTCAAGTCGAAGGATGGCCTGGAACTCGTCGGCGAACTCGATGCTCCCGAGGTGATCGATGCGGCACTCGTGATCTGCCACGCGCACCCAAACATGGGCGGCACGATGAAGTCCCCGCTTCTGATCGCGCTCAGGGACGCGATGCTCGCCCGACATTACGCGGTGTTGCGGTTCAACTTCAGGGGCGTCGAGGGCTCCGAGGGGGAACCGACGATCGGGGCCAAGGAGACCGCCGACGCGCATGGTGCCGTCGATCTCATGAAGGAGCGCTTCGCCGAGGTCCCCATCGCTATCGCCGGATGGTCGTTCGGCGGGGGGGTGGCGATCAAGACGGCCGCCGCGCGGCACGACCTCAGCGCCTGCGTCGCCATCGCTCCGGCGGTGAAGGAGAAGCCGGGCGTGACCGCCGGACTCCCGACCCCGGAGAAACTCGCCACCCGGATCCCTCTCCTCGTGGTCGTCGGCGCCGACGACGACCTCACCCCTCCGAAAGACTGCAGGGCGTGGGCGGAGGGGGCCGGGGCACGCTACGTCGAGATACCGGCGGCCAACCACTTCTTCTGGGCCAAGTACGACCCGCTCACCGAGGCGGTCGCGGGGTTCCTGGAGGAAGTCGTCTGAGGGAGGATCCATGAGATACGGGATCGACATCTCGCAGCACCAATTGACCTGGGACGAGATCTTGTCCCGGACGAGATGGGCGGAGGACGCCGGATTCGACGGGGCGTGGGCGTTCGACCACTTTAAGCCGCTGTACGGGGACCCGGCCGGTCCCTGCCTCGAAGGCTGGACGCTCCTGGCCGCGCTGGCGGCCTCCACCGAGAAGATCCGACTCGGGACGCTGGTCACCGGGGTGACCTACCGCCACCCTTCGATCCTGGCCACGGAGGCTGTGACCGTAGACCACGTCTCCAGGGGACGCCTCGAGCTCGCGGTGGGGGCCGCGTGGTTCGAGGGCGAACACCGAGAGTTCGGCATCGAGTTCCCGGGCGCTGCGGAACGGGTCCACCGCCTGGAGGAAGCCGTTCAGATCATGCGGTCGTTGATGACCGAAGACGGCGTGGACTTCAACGGGCGCTACTACTCGCTCGAGAACGCGTCCTACAATCCCAAGCCGGTGCAGCAGCCGATGCCGCCACTCTGGATCGGGGGCAGCGGCGAGAAGCTCATGCTTCCCTTGATCGCGCGACATGCGGACGTCTGGCATGCCGGTGGTGACCTCGGGACGCTCGTACGGAAGTCGGCCCTCATCGACGGTCATGCGACCGACGCCGGCCGGAACCCGAAGGGCATCGCCCGGGCGTCCTATCTGTCGGCCTCAGAGCCGTTCGACGAGGTCAAGGAGCGAAGAGATGCGCTGGCCGAGGCCGGCTTCGACTACGTCGTGGTCAGCTGGCCATCCGAAGGCCGAGCTCGCATGGACGAGTTCGTGGCCCAGGTCATGCAGTAGTAGTTAGCGTGGGCGGTCGGGGGCCAGCTGCATCACGAAATCGGTGCAGCGCGTTGCTTCTGCGTCTTCGCCGATAGCGGCGGCCGCGGTGCCTAGACCCGCCAGGGAGCGGATGAAGCCGCGGTTCTCCTCGTGAGCCCACGGCACGTGACCGGTCCCCCGCCACCCTGCTCCCCGGATGCGGTCGAGGCCTCGGTGATAGCCGGTCCTGAAGTAGGCGTAGGCCTCAACCGCGTCACCTTCGGCGATGGCGCGGTCACCAAGTTCTGCCCACGCGGTGAGGCAGTCCGGGTAGCTGGCTGCCACCGCCCTCACGTCATCGGTGGACGCGGCAGCCGCGAGTTGTTCCAGCGACCCCGCCGGTTCCGTGATGCGCGTCTCGTACGGTTCGTTGATCGGGATCTCTGTCATGGATCGCTCCTACGTCGGGTGAGTGCCCATCATGGACTACGTTCCCGGCCCGGTGATCTGCACGTCGCCCTTCGTGGTGCGGACGAACACCTGCCAGTAGTAATAGACGTAGAAGTTTTCAGGATCGGCCTTCATCGCGCGCGCGTAGGTCTGGATCGCCTTTACGTAGGCCCATGAGCGGTTGTAGCTGTACAGCGCCGATCTCATGTCGCCTGGCGCGCCGCTCGCATGGAGGTATCGGCCGGCAGCGATGATCGAATCGTGCGGATCGTTGATGTTCCCACCGCCTCCGTACGCGTCCCACGTCGCCGGCATGAACTGCATGGGACCCTGGGCACCTGAGGAGCTCGGGCCCTTGATGCGTCCCATGCGACTCTCGATCAGGTTGACCGATGCCAGGTAGTACCATTTGACGCCGAATCGCTTCTCCGCCTCCTTGTAGAAGCGCAGCAGGTTGTGCGGAGGAGCCGCGGCGTAGATCTTCCAATCCGGAACCTTCTTGACCGGCGACGACAGCACCGACAGAGCGTGACCGGCCTTGTAGTTGCGACGGATGGCGGCCCCGAGCCGGCCCCCGATCCTGTTAGCGACCTTCCGCATGGTTCCGGCGTGCGAGTTCAGATGACGGGCGATGCGCTGGTCCCTGAGGGCGCCGAGGGCGATCGCCTTCGCGGTCCTGTTCCGGGGGGTCCCCTCCGCTACCCAGTACTCGATGTCCTCGGCGAGCGCGGCTCGAAGTCCGTCGAGCTCGGGGGCCAATCGCTTCGGCCCGGTGGGGAAGTCCGCCTTCGGTCCCGGGTACTCGTACCCCGACGGCCCGGTGACCCCCCCGGCTCCCCCGGCGGCGGCCTCGGGCTCAGTCTCGGTCTGCCCGGGAGCCGCTGGTCCCCGTTCGTCGCCGTCGACCCGCGCCTGGACCCCAGCCCAGGCGGCGAGGATCAGGACCGTGACGACGCCGATGGCGAAGACCCTCCTGAACCCCATAAGCGCCACCAAACCAGACCCGGCCCCGCTTCACAACCGACCCCGCTTCACAACCGATCCAAGCCCCTCAGTCTCGCCCCCACCCCATTCCGTCCACAAAGACCCTCCGGAACCCTCCGAAGCAAGCTCCAGGGGTTTTGTGCGCGGAATCGCACTGCTTTCCGGGGCGTTTACGGGGGCCGATCGCGCACGGACCGGTTCTGTGCGCGATCTGAGAAGTTCGGCCGAGGGGCCCTGTCAGGGGGTGCGGTCCTCGACACCGTGAGGATGACCGTACTCGGCGAGTAGGTCGAGGAAGGGGTCGGCCGAGAACGCCTCCGGACCCAGGACGCCGGTTCCCTCCCAGGCCCCCGAGTCGAGGAGCTCTAGCGCGATCACCGGGTTGAGGGCGGTCTGAAGGACGACCGCCTGGTTGCCCCAGATCGCCATCGATTCCTCGTTGTCGAGCACGTGGTACAGGTAGACCTCTTTCGGCTTCCCCTCCTTATCGAGGCCCTTGACCCAGGTTCCCGCGCACGTCTTTCCGGTCATCTTGTCTCCGAGCTGCGCCGGGTCGGGCAGGGCTGCTGCGATCACATCCCGGGGGGCCACCTCCACGTCGCGCACCTTGATCCTTTCGGTCGAGTCGAGCCCGAGGAGGTGGATCGTCTTCAGAACCTGGATGAATTCGTCTCCGAGCCCGTACTTGAAGGTGACCCTGTCCGCATCGATCCACCTCGGGATCAACACGACCTCTTCGTGCTCGACGTTCACGCACTCGACCGGTCCGATGCCGCCCGGAAACTCGAACATCTCGGGCTCGGAGAACGGCTCGGTCGTGTACCAGCCCCGGTCCTTCTCGTAGATCAGCGGTGGATTGAGGCACTCTTCGATCGTCGTCCAGATCGAGAACGTCGGGGCGAATGAGTACCCCTCTATCACGAGGTTCGCTCCGTCCCGGACGCCGACCTCGTCCATCTGCGAGAACAGATGATCGGATGCGTAGCGAGCGAAGACATCGGACAACCCCGGCTCCACTCCCATGCCGACGAGAGCCAGGAGGCCGTTGTCCTGCCATTCCTTCGTGGTCTTGAACTGCTCGTCGCCGAGCATGACGCCGGTCTTCGAATACGGCTCGTCCGGGTGAGGCTTGGAGAGATGCATCGCCATGTCCACGTAGTTCACACCTGCGCTGAGCGCGGCATCGAAGATCGGCGGGTTGAAGCGCGGATCGCACGCATTGACGATCACGTCGACCTTGTGCTCCTTCGCCGCCTCGTAGATCGCGGCGTCATCGGATGCGTCGAGGCTTATCCCGGTGAACCGGTCGCCACCCTTGGCGGCGGCGGCGGCGGCGGCCTTGGGTCTCCTCGGATCGAGGTCGCCCAGAACCATGTGTTCGATGAAGTCGCGCGACGCGGCAACCGACGCGATCGCGGAGCCGACTCCCCCGGCCCCCACAACGAGGACCCTCATCACGCCTCGATGTTCGACATCACGTGCTTGATGCGCGTGTAGTCCTCGAACCCGTACATCGATAGGTCCTTACCGTGCCCCGAGTTCTTGAAGCCCCCGTGCGGCATCTCGGCCACGAGGGGGATGTGCGTGTTGATCCAGACACAGCCGTAGTCGAGGCGCTTCGCCGTCCGCATCGCCCGCCCGTGATCCTTCGTCCACACGCTCGACGCCAGCCCGTACTCGACCCCGTTGGCCCATGCGAGCGCATTCTCCTCGTCGTCGAAGCGTTGGACGGTGATCACGGGGCCGAAGATCTCCTGCTGGATCATGTCGTCGGTTTGCTCGAGGCCGGTTACGACCGTCGGCTCGAGGAAGAAACCGCTGCGCTCAACCTGCTTGCCGCCCGTCACGATCTCGGCGTTCTTCGGAGCTCCTTCGAGGAAGCCCTTCACGCGGTCGAGTTGGCGGGCGTTGTTGAGGGGTCCGTAGAGGACGTCTTCGTCGTCGGGGTCCCCGGTCTTCGTTCCCTTGGCCTGCTCTTGAAGGGCGGCGACGAAGTTGTCGTACACGCCCGCGCCTGCGAGTACCCGGGTCGCGGCAGTGCAGTCCTGGCCGGCGTTGAAATACCCGGCGACCGCGATGCCTTGGGCGGCCGCTTCGATGTCGGCATCGTCGAACACGACCACGGGAGCCTTACCGCCGAGCTCGAGGTGCACCTTCTTGAGCATCCCTCCGGCTTCGCGCGCGACCTCCATGCCGGCGCGCACGCTTCCGGTGATCGACGCCATGTCGGGGATCGGGTGCGTAACGAGCTTGGAGCCGGTCGATCGGTCTCCGGTGATGACGTTGAAGACCCCCGGGGGAAGGAACTCGGCCATCACCTCGGCCATCCGAAGCGTGGTGACGGGCGTGGTGTCGGATGGTTTGAGGACCACGGTGTTGCCGGCAGCGATGGCCGGCGCCCACTTCCACACCGCCATCATCATCGGATAGTTCCAGGGGGTCACCTGCGCGCACACACCGATCGGCTCGCGGCGGATGAACGAAGTGTGGCCGGCCATGTACTCGCCTGCGGAACGACCTTCGAGCACCCTGGCGGCACCGGCGAAGAAACGGATCTGGTCGACCATCGGAGGGATCTCCTCCTCGGCGGTGAGCCCCAGTGGCTTCCCGGTGTTTTCGCTCTCGAGCTTGACGAACTCGGCGGCCCGTTCCTCGATCGCGTCGGCGATCCTGATCAGAGCAAGAGAGCGCTCCGACGGCGTCGCGTCGCGCCACTTCTCGAAGGCGCGCGCCGCGGCCTGACAGGCTCGGTCGATATCGGCATCGGAGCTGATCGGCGCGGTGGCGAACTCCTTGCCCGTCACCGGGTTCACCAGGGACAGCGATTCTCCGCCCGCGGCATCTGCGTACTCGCCGTCGATGAAGTTCTGGAGCGTCCGGGACATGTGGGACTCCCTTTCGATCGGCCCGCCGGTCAAGTCACCGTCCGGGCGAACGTAGCAGGCAGAACCACCGGAGACCAGACCACTTTGTCCAAGCCGGGCTACCCGGATTGTTCAAAGCTGGGGTCATTCCCCTAGCACGCCGTGCACGATCTCAAGTGCTCGCTCGTAGTCGACTGGGGTCGAGGCCCCATCCGCAGACGCGTAGCCCCCGTAGATCGCGTGACCTCCGAACATCCAGAAGCAGTCGACCGCGGCGAAGCCGGCATCGGAGAGCCAGCGAAGCTGTTCGGAGAGGACCGAGGGCTTGTCGAGATCGTGGTCTGGGGTCCGGAAGTGGTTCCAATCCTCGGCATCGAAGGAAAACGGCCTGAATCGAGGAGCGTTTTCCGCTCAGTTATGGAGTGTGAGATCGCCCACGCGAGAGCATCCCCGGCCACGAGGTCATTCGCGAGGAGCCATTCCAGCCGCTCATGTTCACGGCGGCGGATCGTTTTCACCAGGATGGCGACGGCGCGCTCTTCTTCAAAGTCGCCCCGGGAACTGCGCGCTCTCTCGGCGGCCGACGCCATCTCGGCGGCGGTGGCTCTCGGCCGGTTACTAGCAAGGTGTGGCGCTCGCCGGGCGAAGAACGTCGAGCCGACGGGACTCATGGCGGAAGTGACGCCCATGAGCCGGTGGACGTCGGCGATGATGCCTTCGGGGATCGCTTCGCGCTTCGGGATCGGCATATCAAGACGCTCTCTCTCTGCGCTTCAAATCGAGGATGCCCGAGGAGATGCGCTGGTTTTTCAAGACCCGTCCGGCCTCGGCTGTGAAACCAAGTTGCCGGAGCGACGTCCGCCACACGTTCGCCACCCTGGCACTCGAGACCGGCATCCCGGCGAAGGTGTTCTCCGAGATCCTCGGCCACGCCAACATCTCGATCACGTTGGACACCTACAGCCACGTGAACCCGAGCCTCCAAGAGGACGCCGTGGCGAGGGTCGCTGCCTTCGTCCGGGGAGTTGGGCAGAACTTGGGCAGAACTCCGGGTGTTTAGGTGCATGTCGGAGATATGCGCCTCAGGCCTCGATATAGCCTCTGACCTGACCTTCTATGTTGTCAACTTTCAGTGGTGTCGGAGGGGGGACTTGAACCCCCACCCATATTTCTATGGACTAGGCCCTCAACCTAGCGCGTCTACCAATTCCGCCACTCCGACGTGGAAAGGGCCCTGGCCGGAGGATTCCTCCGGAGAAGGGCCTGGGGGGCATTATAGCGACTCGCATCTCTCTCCCCGAGATGGTCTCCCCTACTCCTCGAGTGAGATGCTCACGGCGTCGAACCCGCCCATGACGTCGAACTCCAGCCCTGTGACCTGGGGCTGGGCGACCCAGTGGATCACGAAGGAGCCGATCGGCACGACCGGGGTCCTCGACATGATCCGCTCCTCCGCCTTGAGATAGAGACGGAGACGCTTGGCCGGAGATTCCTCCGCGTGGGCATCACGCAGAAGCGCGTCGGCCTTCTGATCCCGGAACGCGGTTTGGTTGTCGGGTGCATCCCCCCCGAACAGCGACGACAGGAAGACGTCGGGTACCGGGAACTCGGCGATCCAGCCGAAGCGGAAGAAACGGCTGTCGCCCCGCCGGAGCCTCTTGAGATAGGTCTCGAACGGATAGCCCTTGATCCTGACCTCGAAGCCGGCATCCTCGAGGTCGCTCTTGACCTCCTTGGCCACGGCCCCGTGCGGCTCGCCCTGGGTGAAGTCGAGCTCGATCGAGCGCTTCTTCTGCGGCAGTTTCCGCACCAGCTCGCGGGCCTTGTCGGGGTCGAAGTCGCAGAGCTCGTCGCAGATGTTCTCATCGAATCCGGGCATGCCCTCGGGCACGATCCCTCTCGGCGGTACGAGGCTCCCGCTGTAGATGTCCTCGGAGATCTCGTCCCGATCGATGGCGAGGTTGATCGCCTTGCGCAGACGCTTGTCGCGCAGCGCGCCTGCATCGAGATTGAAGCCGTAGTAATAGCCGGCGAGGAACGGTTTGTAGCCCTGGTCTCCGAACTCCTCTTCCGCGGCATCGAACTGCCCCACGGGAACCTCGGAGATGTCGATCTCGTTGTCCCGGAACAACAGCCACGACTCGGCCGCATCGGAGAACGGGATGAACCTGAGCCCATCGATCTGCGGGGACTCGATCGCCCCGTCGAAGGGTTTGAGGTCAACCTCCGCCCCGGGCCCCCACGCGCGCGCCATCTGGAACGGACCGTTGCCGACCGGGAAGGCGAGGAACTTGTCGATGTTCTCGACGGCCTTCTCCGGCACCGGCACGAGGCCGGGGTGCGTCAGGACCGCGGGGAAGTCATAGAAGGGTTCGTCGAGATCGATCTGAAGCGTGTAGTCGTCCTTGACCTTGACGCCCTTGAGCCCCTTGGTCTCGCCGAGCTGGTTGGCCTCGAGGAAGCCCTGGACGCGCTCCAGGGTGTAGGCGATGTCGGAGGCGTTCTTGCGCAGAGCGATGCGGTCGAATGCGAACTTGAAGTCCTTCGCGGTGACGGACTTGCCGTCGTGAAAGGTCATCCCGCGCCTCAATTCGAAGATCCATCGTCGTCCGCCCTTCTCGGCGGTCCACGCCTCCGCTGCCGCGGGCACAACCTCTTCGGCGACCGGGTCCCACTTCGTCAAGCCTTCGAATAGCTGCCGGACGATCAGGACCGACCCGGGATCTCCCACCCGCATCGGGTCGAGGGTTGCCGGCTCAGGGATAGCGATCCGTACGACCGCTTCGTCTTCGGCGAACACAGGAGACTCCGTGGCCAGCGGAACGTCGGACGATGGTTCTGGTGATCCGGGGGTGGTCGTTCCTCCGGCGGTCGCCTCGGGGCCCGCTACTTCCTGGGCGCCGTCGCCGGTGCAGGACGCGCCGAGGAGCACCACCACAACGAGGAGGAGCATTACCAGCCGAGATCCGGATGTCCGCCGCATCGGAACCCTACGTTCTGTCTTGAGGCCTACTGGAGGCGGAACGCCAGAAGCATCGTCGTCCCGCTGAACACGATCGCCGTGATCACCGTGATGCGATCGAGGTTCCTCTCCATGACGGTTGAACCCATGGCTTGTGTCTGCATGCCGCCACCAAACATCTCCGAGACTCCCCCGCCGCGACCGGCGTGGAGCAGGATGAACAGGATCAGCAGCAGCGACGCCAGGACGTGAATGACAACGATCACAGCGGTCACTTCGGCACCTCTCTCATGACGGGGGTCTTCGTGGAAGGTTGACTCTCTACCCCAAGGGTAGCCGGACCAAGCAACCTCCGGCGACCACGTTGATCTGGGACTACGGGCCCTGTTTGTCGACGCGGTAGATGCAGATCGAGCCCACCGGGCAGCGGAGCGGGATGACCTCCCAGTCCTGGCGGGCCTCCCAGGCGACCGTCACAGGCGAGATGCCCTGCGCTCCCTGGACTCCAGGAGCGCCCTGGCGGGCCGCCCAGCGGCTCATCTCCTTGAGCCACGCATCGACGTCGCTCGCCCGTACCGAGGAGGCCTTCTTGGCGCTGAGGTTGCGCTGCGGGGACTCGAGCTCCGCTCGTTGGGTCCTCTCGGGTACGAGCCTGGTGCCCTTCCCGTGAGGTTTCGGGGCGTAGATGTCCTCCGAGGAGTCCATCGTGCCCCACGAGATGGCGAATCCGGTGGTGTCGTTGGCGATCTTGGCCCCCGCCTGCAGGCCGAGGACGGCGACCATGAGGGCGGCGAGCAGATACGGAAGTGGCGATTCCCTGGCCATCGATATGCGCCCGTCGGCGACCGCCAGCAGACGGTTCACCCTGCGGGCAACACGACCTCCGGGGCGGAAGAACGCGAGGGCCGCCTGACGGCCATGTCTCCTCTGGCCTACCAACTCGCACATCTTGAGCAGTCCCGACGCGACCGCCAGAGGCTTTCCGGTCATCGTCGCGGCCAGGCGGTCGGCTTCGAACTCCCGGTCCTGATGGAGCTTCCTGAAGGCGATGTGAGCGAACGGATTCCACGCAACCATGTCCCTGAGCAGACCCGAGGTGAACATCACGGGGATGTCGCGTGCCTGGATGTGGGCTATCTCGTGGGCGATGATCGCTTCGAGCTCGTCCTCGTCGAGAGAGTCCAAGAGGTTCGCGGAGATCAGGATGCGCGCCCGGCGCATCCCGACCGCGAAGGCGCCGGAGACGCCCGCTGGTAGTAGGAGAACCTCAGGCGCTCGCTTCAGGCCGGCGATCTGCACCAGCCTCTGGACGATCGCGGTGAGGCGCGCGGCGTCCCTTCCCTGCGGAACCTCGCAGCGCCGGATCAAGCGGTGGACGAGAAACGTCCCCAGAGCGCGCCGGAGAAGCATGAACGAGCTAAC
>JAENWQ010000013.1 GCA_016649855.1 Actinomycetota bacterium
AGGCCGAGGACGCGTTCTGCGACGATGTTGCGGAGGACCTCCGAGGTTCCGGCCTCGATCGTGTTCCCCCGGGAGCGCAGCTGGTGGTACTGCCAGAAGCCGTTCCACACGCCGTCGTCGCCGTCGAGCTGAGCCTGGGGGCCGAGGATCTCGAGGGCCAGTTTGGTGAGGCGCTGGTTCGACTCGGACCAGTGGAGCTTGGCGATCGAGCCCTCGGGGCCCGGGACGCCGGTCTTCATCAGACCGGTCAGCGCACGGTAGTTGGTGAACCGGAGCGCCTGCAGCTCGATCCACTGCTGCGCGAGCCGGTCCCTCACGAGCGGATCGTCGGCCGCACTCCCAACATCTTGTTCTGCGTCTCGTCGAGACGACCCGCTCGTCCGCTGTGTTTCCTTGGCGAGGGCAATGAGCTTCCGCAACTGGGTCTCGAGTCTGGCCGTCAGCGCGAACCCGAGCGTGCCGCGCTCGTGCATGAGGGTGGTCATCCCGACCCCCCAGCCCCCGTTGATCTCTCCGAGCACGTTGTCGACCGGAACCCTGACGTCGGTGAAGAAGATCTCGTTGAACTCAGGATCGCCGGTGATCTGACGGAGCGGACGAACCTCGATGCCGGGCGAGTGCATGTCGACGAGCATGTAGGTGATGCCCTTGTGCTTCGGGGCATCGGTATCGGTGCGAGTCATGAGGATGCACCAGCCGGCGATATGCGCGAACGATGACCACACCTTCTGTCCGGAGACCACGAACTGATCGCCGTCCCGGACCGCTTTCGTGCGCAGCGATGCCAGGTCCGATCCACTGCCCGGCTCCGAGAACCCCTGGCACCACACGTCTTCCCCCGAGAGGATCTTCGAGAGATGCTTCTGCTTCTGCTCGTCGGTTCCGTGGACGATGATCGTGGGACCGGCCATCCCGAGGCCGATGACCCCGATGTGCTCGGGCGTTTCCGCGCGGGCCGTCTCCTCGAGGAAGATCGCCTGGTGGGTGTAGGGCGCGCCGGCGCCTCCGTACTCCTTGGGCCACGTCAGCCCCGCGTAGCCGCCGTCGTAGAGCTTCTTGCTCCAAGCGCGCGACACCTCTTCTTCGTCGCGTCCCGCGGAATGCTTACGCTCGGCCCAGCCGTCGGGGAGGTTCTCCGCGATCCACTCCCGGAGCCCGGCACGGAACTCCACTTCTTCAGGTGTGTCTCTGAAATCCATCGGGGCATCTTCCTTCTGGCCGGGATGCGAAGCAAGGGACAGATGTCGTGACCCGGCACCTTACCGGCGCTGGTCCGGCGGGGACGGACGAACGACCACCCTGTGGATTGCGTTGTCCCTCACCTCGAGCACCTCGAGGTGAACGCTCCGCACCTCCAGCACCTCACCGGGATCCGGGAGCCTTCCCAGACGCTCCAGGACGAAGCCGGCGATCGTCGAATACGCGCCACTGGGGAGATCGATCCCCAATTCCTCGAGGTCGTGGACCGGGTAGTTGCCGGGGAGAACGATGGTCCCGTCTGGGTGCCTCTCGGCCTCCAGGATGTTCCGGTCGAACTCGTCGTAGATCTCACCCACGATCTCCTCGAGGAGATCCTCGATCGTCACGATGCCGTCCGTCCCGCCGAACTCATCAACGACGACCGCCAGATGCTGGCGACGCGACTGCATGAGCGCGAGGGCCCGGGTGACCTTGGTTGAACCAGGCAGGGCGAGGACATCGCGCGCGCACCCGCGGACCGGCCCCGTCTTTCCGATCAGGTCTCGCAGGTGCACCACCCCGATGATGTCGTCGATGTTCTCGCCCTCGACCGGAGCCCGTGACCGACCGTGAGTTTGGAGGAGTTGGATCGCTTCCTCGATCTCCATGTCTGCAGAGAGGGTGAGGACACGCCTCCGATCGACCATGACATCCCCGATCGAACGCTCGTTGATCTCGATGGCACCCGAGAGGATCTCTCGTTGAACCGAGGTGACTCCGGGCCGGCTCGCGATCAGGTCCCGCAGCTCTTCGCCGGTCATCACCTCGCGTTTCTGCGAGGGGTCTCCTCCGAACAGGCGAACGACGACGTCGGTCGCCTTCGACAGCAACCACACCGCCAGCCTGGAGATCCGTGAGATGACAGCGATCGGCGGGGCCGCGGCGAGCGCCCAGCTCTCAGCCCGCTGGAGGGCGATGCGTTTCGGTGCAAGCTCTCCGAACACCAGAGTGAGGAACGTCAGGGCGATGGTGACGAGGAAGATCGAGGTGGGTCGAGCGAGTGACCCCATGAAGGCCAGCGGTTCCATCAACGGACCGGCGAGGGAAACCGCCGCGGTGGCCGAAGCGAGGAACCCCGCCAGGGTGATCCCCAGCTGGATCGTCGCGAGGTACTGATTGGGGTCGTCGGCCAGACCGGCGAGGATCCTCCCCCGGGCCCCTTTGTGCTTCAACCGCTCTATCTGACCTTCCCGGAGAACCACGAGCGCCATCTCACTCCCGGCGAACAGGGCATTCAAGATGATGAGGACGAGCACCAGCGTGAGCTGTATCCACGAATCAGACACGGCGTTCCTTTCCGCAACCCTCTGGACGTTCTTGCTCCACACGCGGACAATGCCACTTCCGGCAGGATGGGCGCGCTCCCGAGCGAATACCCAGGGTGGCGGGTAGGCTCGCTTTGAGAACCGCGTGGCAGCCGGGCGGCGAGCCACATCGAAGCCGGATCTGGGGGATCAGATGGCAGATTACGAAGTCGAGATAAGCATCCGTGAGCTCACGAAGTCCTTCGGGGCGCAAACGGTGCTCGAGGACGTCACTTTCGACGTTCCGAAGGGGAAGATCACGGTCGTCCTGGGGCCCTCGGGGACGGGTAAGTCCGTCTTCCTCAAGCACCTCGTGGGGCTCCTGAAACCGGACCGGGGCGAGATCTGGATCGGCGACAAGAACGTCCCTGCGCTGAACGAGAAGGAGCTGTACGAGGTCCGTCGCAAGTTCGGTGTCCTCTTCCAGGACGGTGCGCTGTTCGGCTCGATGAACATCTACGACAACGTCGCCTTCCCACTGCGCGAGCACACCAAGAAGAAGGAAAAAGAGATCAACGACATCTGTTCGGAGAAACTCGCCATGGTGGGTCTCGTCGGCGCGGAGAAGAAGCTTCCCGGCGAGATCTCCGGAGGGATGAAGAAGCGCGCGGGCCTGGCGCGGGCCCTCGTCCTCGACCCTGAGATCGTCCTTTTCGACGAGCCCGACTCCGGACTGGACCCGGTTCGCACGGCGTTCCTCAACGAGCTGATCAAGGACCTCAACAAGCAACTGAAGGCGACCTTCATGGTCGTCACCCACGACATCTCCACCGCGAAGAACGTCTCGGACTACATCGGGATGCTCTACCGCAGGAACCTCGTGAAGTTCGGGCCGGCCAGCGAGATGTTCGAATCCGACATCCCGGTCGTCAGGCAGTTCCTCTCCGGCTCGACCGAGGGACCCATCGGGATGTCCGAAGAGAAGGACCAGACCAAAGCGGTCAAGAGCTCCTCCGGTATGACGGCGGCGGAAGTCGAAGAGATGGAGCGGGCGGCGGGCGCCCCCGTGGAGCAGGAGCGACCGGGAGCAGACGTGGAGCAGGAGCGACCGGGAGCAGACGTGGAGCAGGAGCGACCGGGAGCAGAAGAGGCCACCGCAGAGCAAGGCCGATAGGGAGCCTTATTGGCCAAGCCGGTGCGAACGCTCGTCGTAGAGACGGGCAACATGTTCGCCATCACGCTCGAGGCTCTGCGCGTGATGTGGAAGCCGCCGTACCCGTGGCGAGAGTTCGTCCGCCAGTCCTGGTTCATCGCGAGCGTCGCGATGTTCCCCGCGGTGCTCGTGTCGATCGCGTTCGGGGCAACCATCGCTCTCCAGGTGGGCAACGTCGCCCGTCAACTCGGGGCCGAATCCCAGACCGGTGCAGCGATGGTCCTGGCGGTGGTGCGCGAGGCGGCCCCGATCGTTGCCGCCCTTCTGATCGCCGGTGCCGGTGGTTCCGCCATGTGCGCCGACATCGGTTCGCGCAAGATCAGGGACGAGATCGACGCTATGCAGGTCCTGGCGGTGGATCCGATCGCGACCCTGGTGGTTCCCCGGATCTGGGCGGCGGTCTTCGTCGCGATGTTGCTCGACGGCTTCGTGTCGGTGGCCGGGATCGCAGGGGGTTACTTCTTCAACGTGATCATCCAGGGAGGCACGCCCGGTGCGTATCTCGCCTCGTTCAGCCTCCTGGCTCAGACCGCCGACCTCACGGTCGCCATCATCAAGGCCGGGATCTTCGGCTTGATCGCGGCGATGGTCGCTGTCTACTTCGGGTTCTACGCCAGGGGTGGACCCAAGGGTGTCGGTGATGCCGTCAACCGGGCGGTCGTCGTCACCTTCATGCTGGTGTTCTTCGCGAATTTCATCCTGACCGCCCTCTACTTCGCGATCGTGCCGCAGAAGTTCGGGTGATGTGATGGCACAGGCAGGAGGGCTTCTCCGGCGAACGATCTCCCTGCCGCGCCGGGCCGCGGGCCGTGTCATCGACGCCCTTGAGAACCTCGGTGGGCAGCTGGGCTTCATGGGCAAGTCACTCGCCGACATGCTCTTCGCCACCAAGCATGTCGGTGAGATCGCGCGCCTGATCTCCGAGATCACCCTGGGAGCGGGAGCCTTGATCGTGGGCGCAGGAACGGCCGGCGTTATCTTCTTCATGTCGTTCTTCACCGGCACGCAGGTCGGGCTCGAGGGGTTCAAAGGCCTCCAGCTCATAGGTGCCGAGGCGTTCACCGGTTTCCTGGCGGCGTTCGCCAACACCCGTGAGATCACCCCGCTGATCGCCGGGGTCACCCTGGCGGCCCAGGTGGGTGCGGGATTCACCGCGGAGTTGGGAGCCATGCGCGTCAACGAGGAGATCGATGCCCTCGAGGTCATGGGCGTCCGCCCCGTGCCGTATCTCGTCTCCACGAGGGTCATCGCTCTGGTCACCGCGATCATCCCCCTCTACCTGATCGCGCTGTTCGCCTCGTATTTCGCAACCCAGGTGGTCGTCGTCGATCTCCTCGGCCTGTCCCGCGGCACCTATGACCATTACTTCACCCTGTTCCTGCCGCCGATCGACGTCCTCTATTCGCTGATCAAGGCGGTCATCTTCGCGGTCACGGTCGCGTTGATCCATTGCTATTACGGGTTCCACGCCACCGGTGGACCGGCGGGCGTCGGCATCGCCGTCGGCAAGGCGATCCGGGCCTCGATCGTGGCGGTCAACATCCTGAACCTCGTGCTCTCGGCGTTCATGTGGGGCGTCACCGACACGATCCGGATCGCGGGCTAGCACTCGCACGGAGGTGCCGCAGCACCCGCTCAGAAGCCGGTCGCCGGGGCGACCGGCAGAAATATCAGGGTGGCTTGGACTACTTGGGACGGCTCGTGGGAAGGAAGTGCTCCACTTACGTAGAAGCATCACTCTAGGGATGAGTGCGGCACCCGATCGTGGTTGCCGTGGCGTCTCACGCTACGTATTTCGACCGATGTAGCCAGATGTCCGGTACGGGTACATTGTCCGTCTATGGGCGGAACGAGCGGGGGGAAGTACGATCGCAGCACCAGGCGCAGCGCTCAAGCGGAAGACCTTCGGATCTCTCGAGGAAGCCGGCAAGATGTTCTCCATCGGCCTCGAGGCGCTCCACACGTCTTTCCGTCGCCCCTGGCCCCTCCAGGAGTTCCTGAACCAGGCGTGGTTCCTGATGAAGGTAACCACCCTGCCCGTGATCCTGATCTCGATCCCCTTCGGGATGATCATCTCGCTCCACGTCGGGTCGTTCTTGAGAGATCTGGGAGCCGAGGCGCACATGGGTGCGGCGATGGTCCTGGCGGTCGTCCGCGAGGAGGCCCCGGTAGCCACCGCCCTTTTGATCGCCGGCGTCGGTGGATCCGCGATGTGCGCCGATCTCGGCAGCCGCCGGATCCGGGACGAGATCGACGCGATGGAGGTCCTCGGGATCGACACCGTTCACCGGCTGATCATGCCTCGCATCTTCGCGGCCGCGATGGTCGCGGTGTTGCTCGACGCGATCGTCTCGATCGCGGGGATCGGCGGAGGTTGGTTCTTCGCCATCGTCGTCCAGCATGGAACGACCTCTTCGTACTTCGGCTCGTTCAACGAACTGTCTCAGCTCGCCGACCTCTTCATGGCGCTCATCAAGGCGGTGGTCTTCGGCTACGTCGCGGGGACCGTGGCTTGCTACAAGGGGTTCTTCGCCAAGGGCGGGCCGAAGGGTGTCGGCGAGGCCGTTAACCAGGCCGTCGTGATCACTTTCATCTTCCTCTTCTTCCTGAACTTCATCTTCACGGCGCTCTACTTCAACTTCGTTCCACAGAAACTCTAGGGGGGTATCTACATGGCAAGGGTGGTGGCGAGGCAGGGGTTCCGGTTCTTCGGACGCGCCGTTCGCCAGACCGCGAAGCCCTTCGAGGAGATCGAGAGGCAGTTCCGCTTCTATGCCAGCGTCTCGAAAGCCATGCCGGCGGCTCTGCACTACCGCGGACAGATCCTCAACCTGGTCTCCGACATCACGATCGGGGCCGGGGCGATCATCTTCGGCGCCGGGATGTTCTTCGTGATCTTCTCGATGTCCTTCTTCACCGGTACGCAGGTCGGACTCGAAGGCTTCCAGGGCCTCCAGCAGATCGGCGCCGAGGCGTTCGTGGGGCTGGTGTCGGCGTGGGCCAATACCCGTGAGATCACCCCGTTGATCGCCGGCATCGCTCTCGCCGCGCAAGTAGGCGCCGGGTTCACCGCGGAGATCGGGGCCGCTCGCATCTCGGAGGAGATCGACGCCCTCGAGGTCATGGCGATCCCGTCACTCACGTACCTGGTCGCGACGAGGGTCTGGGCCGCTTTGATCACGATCATTCCTCTGTACGTGGCCGCGCTGTTCGCGTCCTACATGGCGACCCAGGCGATCGTGACGAAGTTCTTCTCGTTGTCGGCGGGAACGTACACGCATTACTTCAAGCTCTTCCTGCCGCCCATCGACATCTTCTACAGCCTCATCAAGGTGCTCGTCTTCGCGGTCGTCGTCACGCTCATCCACTGCTACTACGGCTACAACGCCACCGGCGGTCCGGCCGGCGTCGGTGTTGCCTCCGGACGTGCGCTTCGCACCTCGATCGTCACAGTCGTGCTCCTTAACCTCCTGCTGTCCCTGCTCATGTGGGGCGGCGGCGACACGGTGAGGATCGCAGGATGATCCGGAGGCTCGCAGTCATCCTCATCGGTCTCGTTCTTCTGGGCGTGCTGGGCACGGGCGTCTACGTCGGTGTCCGCTGGGCATACGGCGCTTACGACGACTACTACTACGTAACCGCCGATTTCCCGAGGGCCGGCCAGCAGGTACAACTCGGCACCGATGTACGGGTGCGCGGCGTCAACATCGGCAAAGTCAGCGATATCGCTCTCGTGGACCGTCAGGCTCAACTCACCTTCCAGATCGAGAGTGAGTACCAGGTTTCCTCGGAAGCCGAAGCCGTGATCACGCTCAAGACCTTCCTCGGATCGAAGTTCATCGACCTGCAGTTCGATCCCTCCACGGAGGCCCCACCTCTCGAGGACGGCGACGTGATCGCGATGACACACGTGGGCCCGGAACTGGAAGACGCACTCGATGACGGCACGAAGGTGCTCGATGCGATCGACCCGGAGGATCTCGCCACGGTGATCTCCGAACTCGCCGTGGCATCCCGCGGCCACGGCGACGACATCTCCCGTGGGCTTCAAGCGGGCGCCGAGCTCTCGGGCGTCTTCGCCGACACGCGCGAAGACCAGATCACCGCCTTGGAAGATTTCGACAAGCTGTTCGCGGCGCTGGAGCCGAAGGCCGGAGACCTCAACGCGCTCAGCGATGCGATGAACGAAGGTGCTCCGGTCTACGCGTCGGCGGAGGCACAGGGGGCGCTCGACAGGGCGCTGACCAACCTGGTGCCCTTCGCCGAGAACCTCGCCGACATCATCATCCTCGAGCGGCCTGCCCTGGACAGCATGTACGACGCCGGAGACCGGGTCCTCTCGGCGGTAGCGGCCAACGCGGGCGGGCTCGAGCAGGTCGTCCACGGCCTCTACCGTTACGTGTTCAAGCTCGGGGGGGCCATCGAGAGCAACCTCCTCGCCGACGGCAGCGCGGCCGCCGGCTTCTCGAACTTCATCGGCGGAAATACCCAGGAAGAAGACATGACTCAGGTCTGTACCGCGCTCCCCCCTGAGGTCCGCGAGCAACTTCCTCTCTGCGAGGGCAACTGATGAGGTTCAACGTCGGCGTCCTCGTAAAGGTGGTCATCTTCTCGCTCGTGTGTCTGATCTTCACCGTCGCTCTGGGCATGCGGCTCGCGAACCGCGGCCTCTTCACTCGGGAGAAGGTCTACGAGGCGGAGTTCGAGAACGCCTCCGGCGTCGTGAAGGGCGACTCGGTGAAGATCGCCGGCGTCGACGTCGGAGACGTGAAGAGCTTCCATATCGAAGAGGGCAAGGCGATCGTCGAGTTCAGCGTCAAGGACTCGGTCGAGATCCCCGAGGACTCGAGCGCCGCGATCCGGTGGCGCAACGTGCTCGGGCAGCGCTTCCTCTATGTGTTCCCCGGCACCAGTAGTGCCGCGCTGGATGAGGGAGGCAGGATCCCGGTCGCCCGGACGCAAGAGGCCGGCGATATCGGCGAGCTGCTCAACAACCTCGGCCCGATCCTTCAAGCCATCAATCCCGACAAGGCCAACGCGTTCCTCGACAGTGTGAACACAGCACTGGTTGGGAACGAGGTCGCCGCTCGGCAGCTGCTCGACAACACCGCAGGGCTCGCATCCGAGCTGGCGATGATCGAGGATCGCATCAGCGGCGTCGTCGACTCCTCTGATGAGGTCCTTAACGCCTACGCCAGTCAGGACGAGGCGCTGGGACAGATCATCGGTCACCTCAACTCGGTTGGGGGGGCGCTGAGATCGACCACCGGAGACCTGAACACGGTCCTGTCCGATTTCTCGGTCGTCCAGAGACATCTGAACCAGTTGGTCACCGACAACCGCGAGAACATCGACGTGACTCTGTCGGACCTCAGCGACGTGTCGAGAACGCTCGCTCGCAACAAAGAGCAGCTCGGGCAGACCCTTTGCACGACACCGCTCGGGATCGCCGGGTACTTCCAAACCACGAGCTGGGGCGAATGGTTCAACGTGCGTATCGTCGAGGTCCTGATCCAGGACTCCGACAGCAAGACGATCGTCGACCAGAAGGAGACCGCGCAGCAGCGGGGAGACGACGCGCCTCCCGCCGCGACCAACTGCGGCAGCGACAAGTACAAGCCCCCCGCGAATGCAACCGGCACCGAACCCGGGATCCCTCCCGGGCAGGTCTCCGAGGGCATCGATGCCATCCTGAACTTCCTGCTTCAGAAGGGGGGCAAGGATGCCTAGGTTCCTGCCCGGCCTTCGTAAGTCCTTCCTCGAACGCAACCAGCTGATCATCGGGGTCATCGGAGTGATGGTCGTCCTCCTCGGCTCCGTTCTCGCCGTGCTTCTGTCTGGTGGTGTGTTCGCCAACACGTACCAGGTCACGGCCGTTTTCAAAGACGCCGCCGGCATCCGCAGCGGTGACGACGTGACCGTCGCGGGACTGGACGCTGGTTCGATCGGCGCGGTTCGGATCGTGGACGGCCTGGTTGAGATCGAACTCAAGATCAACTCGGACGTCGAGATGCCGGCCGACTCCGATGCCAGCATCGTTGTCGAGACGCTCCTTGGTCGGAAGTCGGTGCAGCTACTGGGAGGTGGCTCGGACGACATGCTCGCTGAGGGTGACACGATCCCGCTCGAACGCACCACGACTCCCATCGAGATCGATGATCTGAACGATGCGTCCGTATCGCTGTTGGAACGCTCGGATGCCCAGGCGCTCCAGCAACCGATGATCGAGGTCACCGAGGTGACCAAGGGCAAGGAACAAGAGATCGGCACCGTGATCGATGGGTTGGCCGACGTGATGGGCGCTTTGGACTCGAAGAAGGAGGAACTCCAGCGGCTGATCGAGTCCATGTCGACCCTGTCCACCACGTTCGCCTCGCGCGACGACGAGATCGTGAGCCTGATCGATCATTACAACGTCGTGCTCGGCAATCTGGCCGACCGCAAGGACGACCTCACGTCGCTGGTCGCGAACACCGATGAGGCATCGCACCAGGTTGCCGATCTCGTGGAGCGGAACCGGCCGGTACTCGATTCGACACTCAACGCCCTGTCGGAAGCGCTCAAGGTCGTCGACGCCCACCAGCTCGACATCGCCGCCACGATCCCCTACCTCGAAACCGCGGTCAGGGGCTACTCGTCGGTCGGTTATTCGCAAGGCATCCCCAACCGATGGGCGAACATCTTCGTCCAGTCGGTGGGGCCCGTCGGGGTCGACGCGATCGCCGGCCCCTGTGGCCTTCTCGACCAGGCGCTCGATGAGATCCTCGGCGAGGACCCGAGGGGATGCGAGCACGAGAACGGTGAGCTGCCTCTCGGCGGAGAGACCCCCGAGCAGCCGGGTCAAGACGGCGGAGGTAACGGGGGGGGTGGGGACGGAAACGAGCCAACCCTTCCGACCCTTCCCGGCGTTCCCTCGTTGCCCGGCGACCTCGGTGACCTGTTCGACTCCGTCATCGGAGGTGTCCTGTGATGAGAGCGGGACTCAGGCCATTCCTGGCCGGGCTTGCAGCCGTTGCGTTGCTTGCAAGCGGGTGCCAGATCGGCGGCGGCGAGGAACCGCGCGCCTACCAGGCCGAGTTCTCGCGCGCCGTGCAGGTGTTCCCGGGCGTCAAGGTCAAGGTTCTAGGGGTCGACGTCGGCCGCGTGACGAGCGTTGAGAACGTCGAGGGGTCGGTCCAGGTGAACTTCAAGATCGAGGATGAAGACATCAAGGTGCCCGCAGACGTGAACGCTACGATCGTCCCGATCTCGCTCCTCGGTGAGCGCTACATCCAACTATTCCCGGCCTACACGAGCGGACCTACGCTCGAGGCCGGCTCCACCATCCCGCTGGCCAAGACCACGGTCCCCGCTGAGGGCGACGAGCTCCTGCAAGGGATGCAGGACTACCTCGGCGCCCTTGACGAAGACACGGTCGAAGAGTTCGTGACGAACACCGCCGATGTCCTGGAGGGCAAGGGCGCCCGGCTTAACGAGCTCATCGCCAACGGTTCATCGGTGCTGAACACGCTCTCGGAGAAACGCGAAGAGATCACGAACCTGATCGTGCAGTTCAACACGCTGACCCAGTCGCTGGCGACGCGTCAGGATGCCCTCGGACAGCTGATCAACACGTACAACGTCGTCGGAACGACCGTCAACGAGGTCCGTGGATCTCTCCAAGGCACGATCTCGGGTCTGAACGATGCAGCATCCCAGCTCGCCTCTCTCCTGATCGACCACGAGGGACGGCTGGGAACCGAGCTCGAAACACTCACCCAGACGACCCGGACCTTGAGCCGCAACGTCAACTCCTTCGCTCGCACCGGCAAGTGGGCGCGCAAGCTGTTCACCGCCGCGGGAAGAGCGGCCGACTACGACCGGAGCTGGCTGCGACTGGGTAACCAGGGCAAACCGCTTACCGAACTGATCCTCGCCCGTCTGCAGGACCGTCTGGTCGGGCTCTGTCTGAGACTGGAAGCCGGACCCTGCCAGAAGCAGGCCTACTGGCAGAAGCAGATGCCAGAGCTGTTCTGCGTCGGAGCTCTGGAGTGCAAGAAGACGAACAAGGCCAACAAGAACGTCAAGCCCGAACGGACCGTCGAAGAGGCGATCAAGGACCTCCCCGACGAGATCAACGACGCGCTCGACAACATCCTCAAGAAGAGCTGCAAGCTGGCCAATCACCCCAAGAAATGCCGACTCAAGAAGAAGAAGATCAGGGACGCTGCCGAAACCGGCACCGGGCTCGATGACGTGATCGACGACATCCTCGACGGCCTCGGAGACCTCGGCGGGGACGGGGGGCTCGGACTGTGAAGCGGCTCATCGGTCTCATGATCGTGGCTCTCCTCGTCTTCTCGGCATGCTCGTCCCCGGAGGTCGACACGATCGAGGCGCGTTTCGACGACGTCGCCGATCTATTCCCCCAAGCACCGGTGATGTTCGCCGACATCTCCGTCGGCAAGGTGACCGAGATCTCGCTCGACGGCACCCAGGCGCTGGTCACGATCGAGCTCGACGAGGACGCCGACGTCCCGGCCAACGTGATCGCCAGGGTCCGCCGAACCTCCGTCCTGGGCGAACGCCTCATCGATCTAGTCGTTCCCGAAGGCGAACCAACGAGTGCCGCGGCGCTTAAGGACGGCGACGTGATCGCCGAGACCGAGACCCGACCCGACCTCGAGAACCTCGTCGTCGAGGGCAACGATGTCCTCGGAGCCGTCGGTGCCTCGCAGATCGCAACGATGATCGACGAGGGGGCGCGAGGGTTCGGAGGCAACGGCGAAGAGCTGGGACAGATCCTCATCAACTTCCGCGACATCACCGGCACGTTCAACAAGAACTCCGGCATGATCAAGTCGCTCATCCGCAATATCGACGATTTCAACCAGGTCGTCGCTACCAAAGCCGACGATCATGCACGAGCTGTCGTCAACACCGCCGATGCGCTACGCGTGCTAGACGAGGAAAGCGTGAAGCTCGTCGATGCGATCTCGTCGCTGGCGCGCCTCGCTACCGGCAGCCGTAGCCTGCTCCAGGCCCACATCGACGAGATGGACCACTTCTTCCAGCAAGCGCGGACGATCGTGGGTGCACTCCACAACCAGCAGAGGTCGATCGTGCAGCTCCTTACTTTCGCACCTCGACACAACCGGAACACCCAGTTGGTCGAGTACATCGACTTCAACCAGGTGATCCAGCAGTTCGTCATCTGCGGGGTCAACGACAACCCGAACGACCCGGCTCGATCATGCGGTGGGAGTGACTGATGGTCTCCCGCAGGATCGTCATCAACCTCGCCATCTTCCTGCTGTCGACGACGGCCCTTATCGCCTTGGGTATCTCGCAGCTACTGCTAACGGACACGGGCGGTCCAGTCATCCGTGCGGAGTTCACGAATTCGGGCGGGCTCGCGCTTCGTAACGACGTCACGATGCGGGGCGTGAACGTGGGGGCGGTGACCGACGTGGGCCTCACTGAAGACGGGACCATGGTCGAGATGACCCTCGACAGCGGGACGGTCGTTCCGAACGACTCCGACTTCCAGATCACGAGACGAAGCCCGATCGGCGACCTCGTGGTCGAGGTCACGCCGGGCGAAGGCGAACCGCTTGCCGCCGGTGAGGTCGTCCCCGTGGCGAACACGTCTCCTCCGCCCGACGCTGGTAGGACGGTCGAGGTTCTCGCGGACGTCCTTGGAGCCGTACCGGCCGAAGACCTCTCCACGGTGGTCAGCGAACTAGCCGATGCCCTGGAGGGCCGGGGAAACGATCTCGCGATGCTCTCCGAAGCCACGGCCGACCTGCCCGAAAGTATCCTCACGGTCAGGTCCGACCTCGAGGCCCTCATCCGCACCGGTCCCGAGGTCACCGGTGTTCTTGCCGACAACGCCGACGTCCTTGCCGACGACATCACGCGCACTGCTCAGCTGGCGGACATCCTCAGAGACAGTCGTTTCGATCTCGTCGACCTCTACTCGAACGGGGCGTCCTTCACGAGGGTGGCCAACGAATTGATCGTCGAACAGAAACCCAACATCTCTTGCCTGATCCGAGACTTCGCCAGGATCAACACGACCTTGGGCGGTAGCCGGCAGTTGAGCGATCTGGTCGCCACCCTCCAGTTGAACCCGTTGTTCTTCGATGCGGTCGAGAAGTCGGTGCAGACAGGTCTCGATGGGCGCGCTTGGTTCAGGGTTCAGTTGCTCCCGCACCAGGAACCGGCGGGGAGAACCTACGTCGAGCACCGGAAGACGCCCGACGTCTTCGGCGGGAACTCGTGCATCTCTCAGTTCGGAATTGGCGTTGGTCCGACCACCAGGAAGTCTGGGGACGTCCCACTGGCCCCCGACTCTCAAGTCCACGACGGACGTTAGTCTCATGGACGTAGGGATCATCAGGAAGACCCTCACCGGCCGCGCTCTGCCTTGGGTGATGTTCGTTCTCGCGCTCGCGGCCGCGGTTACCTTCGCCGTGTTGTGGCAGACGTCCGGCGCCGACAACACGGCGCGTGACACCCTCGAAGAGCAAGCCAGCAGCTTCGTCCTGGCACTGACCAACTTCTCCTCCGAAACCATCGACGCGGACCTCGAGGAGATCAGAAGCTTCGCAACCGGAGACTTCGAGGGGCAGGTCAACGAACTGTTCTCCGAAGACACCGTCGCTGCGATCAAAGAGGCCGAGGCAACGAGCACCGCCACCATCGAGGCTCTTTTCGTCCAATCGTTGACCGAGGACGAGGCCACGGTGTTCGCGGTCCTCAGCGAGGAGATCAGCAACCAGACGATCGATCAACCGCGCACCGACGTGGTTCGTATGGAGGTCGGTTTCGTCAGGGCCGGCGATGGTTGGAAGGTCGACTCGGTCGAGCTGTTCCAATCCCCCGACGTCGGAGTAGCTCCGCCGGGTTAGGGGGCCGTTCCGACCCACGGATCAAGAGTTGGTCCGACGTTGAATTCGTGATCTCCGACTATGCCTGAAGAGCGAGTCTCACCTGGATTTCGTTGGTTGTATTGCTGGTCACCGCCGTTTGTTACGTTGTCCTGCAGACTTCGTAGATTCGTAACTTCTCGGTCTGAACAAGCAAGCGACCGTTCGTGTTGCTCCTGCCTCGGTCGATCGTCCAGCAAATCGTTCCGAATGCTCTCGACTGCTCATTTGAAAGGGCTCTCGAAAGGTCCCTCCATGCCAACGACGTACCCCCCGGTTAATGTGAGGTGGGGAAAAGTCAGCCAGAAGGACCGGAAGGATATGGGTGTGCCTGAGCCAAGGCGGTACGGGAACGATGACCATCACGTTTGGCATGGGGACGCGATGCGGGTGCTAGATCAGGTTCCTGATGGCTCATGCGCGCTGATCTTCGCTGACCCTCCATACAACATCGGCAAGCGGTTCAAGGACTTCCATGACCGATGGAAGGATGACGCCAGTTATGCCGAGTGGTGCAAGACGTGGCTCGACGTGTGCATCCGCAAGTTGACATCCAATGGCACGCTATACGTCATGAGCAGTACCCAAAACCTTCCGTATCTGGATATCTACCTGCGGGAACGGCTGACTATCCTGTCACGCATCGTTTGGCACTATGACAGCAGCGGTGTCCAGGCGCGGAAGTACTTCGGTTCTCTCTGGGAACCGATATTGCACTGCGTGAACGATCGGAAGGACTATGTCTTCAACGCCGATGACATCAAGGTCGAGGCTAAGACAGGCGCCAAGCGGAAACTCATTGATTACCGTAAGGACGTACCCACTGTTTACTCCTCCGAGAAGGTGCCTGGCAACGCCTGGTACATACCTCGCGTTCGGTATCGCATGGCGGAGTTCGAGGATCACCCCAGCCAGAAACCAGAAGCTCTTCTGGAACGCATCATTCGCGCTAGTTCAAACGAGGGTGACTTGGTTCTGGATCCGTTCGCCGGGACGTTCACCACGTCTGCGGTTGCTCAGCGTCTTGGCAGGCGATCGATTGGCATCGAACGGGCTGAGGACTACGTCGGCGTGGGACTTCGTCGACTAGGCTTGGCGACTGAACTCAATGGCAAGTTACTCAAGCCCATCAAGAAGTCAACGACACGTCGCAATGGGATCGCTAGCGGAACGGTCGAGACTGAAGCGACATTGTTCGGGTGACACAAGAGCCGGCCTTTGCATTCGTCATTAAAGAGCTACTAGCGCGAAGACACGGTGCGGAAACGGCAGGAGAACTGCTGGCGAACAGTCCTCTCCTCGGCTACCTGATTCGCAAGACCAAAGCCGCGAATCGGGGCTCAAAGTCACGAGGTTCCTTCGCGAACCTGTATGCCATCTATGTTCTTGCGGAGGACTACCTGGCGGGCGAATTTCACGTTCTTGGTGGCTACAGCGAGTACGAAGGTGCCAAGTTCACCAACCTAATGACTCGACAAAGACAACTTCCTTTTGGAGAGAAACTCCAGAACCACGCGTTGAACAGCCGACTCAATGACGAGTTCCACAAGTTCTATCCTGATGTCCAGGCTAGACCCATTCTGCGAGATGTCAGCACTCAGCGGTACTGGTTGAACGAGTCACTTTTCATTGTTGACGGTGTGAACATTGCTGACGATGTCATCGAGATAATTGATACATACGTGGAGGCTCGCCGAGGTAGTTTCTCCGCGTTTATCGACGCCTGTAAGAAGATCGAGACGTTGGGTGGCACGAAGAGCGACGAGGGGCTTGCATTCGTCGCATCCCTCCTGCAGCCGAATGCTGACGCGCGCATCTTCGAGATTGTTTCGTTTGCCATCATGAAGGTCCATTATGGCGACAAGACAGTCTGGCTCGGCTTCACTAGAGGAGCCGTCAAAGAACAGCCGCTGATTCTCTACAAGACTGGTCGCACAAACGCCAACGATGGCGGCATCGATTTTGTGATGCGTCCTTTGGGTCGCTTCTTCCAGGTCACCGAGACTCTGGACATGAAGAAGTACTTCCTAGACATCGACAAGATCGAGAAGTTTCCGATCACCTTTGTGATCAAGACAAACATGTCGGTCGAGGACGTTAAGTTGAGATTGCGCCAAGGCGCCCAACAGACTTTCGGTGTGACACGCGTCGTCGAGAGTTATATGGAGGCAGTAGAGCAGATCGTCAACATCCCACTTCTCCTCACCTACCTTCAGGAGACCATACAGAGCGGAACCTTCAAAGAGGTCATTAGGGAGATCATCGTTCAGTCGCGCGTTGAGTTCAATCTGAATGATGACGAAGAAGCAATGATCCGCGCCATGGACGAATAAGAGAGCAAAGATGGCGCGATCTTGTCACCGTCGCCGGTCAGCACCAAGGTCGCGGGCTTCAGGCCAGGAGCGTCTGCTCTCCATCTTGCTCAAATGTTGACCGACCGCGGAGCCGGGAGTGTCCGGAACGCGGCTCAGTTTCGGCGTCCGAACACTTCGACGAGGGCCTGGTAGTTCTCCATGACGCGCCCCGGGCCCGGGCCGTACCACGGCCCCGACACCATGGCTCGGTCACAGACACCTTCCCATTCCCGGATGCGGTCCTTAACGTCACTCGCGGTACCGGCGATCGCTATCGCGTCGCACAGCCCGTCGTCGATCAACGATGTCATCCGTTCCTTGTCCTTCGCCGCGAACGCCTCCCGCAGATCCCCGATGATGTGCCCCCGTCCGTGCAGCTCGAGGATCTGTTTGTAGGTGCGGGTGGTGGCATAGAAGGCGATCTGGAGCTTCACCTCCCGGCGGGCGAGGTCGACGTCATCCGAGATCGAGATCATCGGCGACGCGGTGAGGTTGCACTCCCCGGGCTTCCGCCCGGCCTCCGAAGCGCCCTCCTCGATCGCCGGACGAACCACCTCGCGCAGGTACTTCGGCGAGGCGATCGGGTGTCCGATCAGTCCGTCGGCGACCGCGCCGC
Source organism: Actinomycetota bacterium (assembly GCA_016649855.1). GTDB lineage: Bacteria > Actinomycetota > CADDZG01 > CADDZG01 > WHSQ01 > WHTI01. The sequence continues at coordinate 17,577 of JAENWQ010000013.1, forward strand.
AGACCCGGGACATCACGGGACCCACGGCCGCGAAGTAGATCGGGACGTCGCGACGATCCGGCTGAGGCTGCCCGTGGAACGAGGGCATGGTCACGTTGTAGAAGCGGCCCTCGTGGACCACGTCATCGCCTCGGTTCGCCGCCCAGACGGTCCGCATGACCTGGGCGTACTCCTTCAGCTTGGGAGCGGGATGCTCGAACGGGACCGAGAAGCGGTTCTCGTTGACCCGCTTCACCTGGGATCCCAGCCCGCAGATGAACCGACCGCCGGACAGCTCGTCCAGGTCCCAGGCGGTCATCGCGGTGATCGTGGGGGACCGAGGGAAGGCAAGGGCGATGGCCGTTCCGACCTTGATGCGGTCGGTCGCCGAGATCGCGGCAGCCGCGGCCACGAAGGCCGTATTCGTGGTCTCGGCCGCCCAGCAGGATTCGAAACCGGCGTCCTCGACCATCTTGGCCATGGGGCCGACCATCGTCAGGGGGCCCCCGATGCCGATCCCGTACTCCATCTTCCTCTCCTGCGGTTGCCGGGCCAACTCCCGGGGACTATAACGGGGGCGGCTTACCAAGTGGCTCCGGCGCGGTATCTTGCGCCCAAGCGTGCGATCCGAACCAAAACAAGTGATCCGAGCAACCTAAAGAACTCCTGGAAGGGGCTCTACGTGGCGGACCTGCTAGACGACGAAGAGATCCAACAGCGCCTAGACGAACTGGGCGACTGGGAGCGCGAGGGCGAGGAGATCCACAAGGTCTTCGAGTTCGACGACTTCAAGGGTGCGATCGATTTCGTCAACGAGGTGGCTCGCCTGGCCGAGCGCTACGACCACCACCCGGACATCGACATCCGGTGGAACAAGGTCCGTCTGGTCCTCTCGACACATTCCGAGGGCGGGCTCACGCCGTGGGACTTCGACCTCGCCAACGACATCGAGCAAACGATCGAATCGTGACCGTGCCGCACTCGGTTAGCTCGGTTCGGGGACGGTTGACTCTTCCCTCAGCCACGGTGGCAAGGAGAACGTCACGTCTTCAGTCGTGACCTCTTTCGTCTCGACGTCGTTGAAGCCAAGTTCGGCGAGACGCTCCAGCAACCGATCGACGAGGACCTCAGGCGCGCTCGCGCCGGAGCTCACTCCCACCGTGTTGGCGCCGTCGAGCCATGACGGATCGAGATGCGTCTCGTCGGGGACGAGGTAGGCCGGGGTTCCGGCGACCTTAGACACCTCGACCAGGCGGTTCGAGTTGCTCGAGTTGACCGCCCCCACGACCAGCACGACATCCGCCTCGGGTGCGATCGCCTTGACGGCAACTTGCCGGTTCTGCGTCGCGTAGCAGATGTCGTCGTTGCGGGGCCCCTTGATGTCGTCGAACCGTCCCCGCAGGGCCTCGACCACATCCAGGGTGTCGTCCACGGACAGCGTGGTCTGCGTCAGATAGGAGATCGGTTCGTCGACGGCCAGACCGAGGGCATCGATCTGGTCGACGTTCTCGATGACGACGGTGTTCTCCGGAGCCTCCCCTGCCGTCCCCTCGATCTCCTCGTGCCCGACGTGGCCGACGAGGACGATCTTGCGGCCGTTACGAGCGAACCGTTTGGCCTCGAGATGCACCTTGGTCACGAGTGGGCAGGTGGCGTCGATGACCTGGAGGCCACGTTTCTCGGAGTTGCTACGGACCTCGGGCGAGACCCCGTGGGCCGAGAAGATGCATACGGCGCCCTCCGGGATCTCCTCCTCAGACTCGACGAAGACTGCTCCGCGCTTCTCGAGCTCGGTCACGACGTGACGGTTGTGAACGATCTCTTTCCGCACGTAGACCGGAGCCCCCAGGGTGTCGAGGGCCCGCTCGACGATCTTCACCGCCCGGTCCACCCCAGCGCAGTACCCACGGGGGGCGGCGAGGATGACCTTCTTTCCCTGCTTCACCGGGTTCTCTTGGTTGAGGCCGCTCATGGCCTCATGTTAGTGGTGATGCCACCGTTACCTTCACGTATCGCCATCTGGATGGACCATGTCGGCCGGCACGACCCACTCGTCGTACTCGGCCTCGCTCAGGTAGCCGAGCTCCACGGCGGCGTCCTTGAGCGTCGTTCCCTCGTGGTGCGCCTTCTTGGCGATCTCCGCAGCCTTGTCATAGCCGATCTTGGGCGAGAGAGCGGTGACCAGCATCAGCGACCTGTCGACGAGCTCCTGGATCCTGTCTCGGTTCGCCTCGATGCCTTCGACGCAGAACTCCCTGAAGGAGCGGGAGGCGTCGGACAGGATCGCGATCGAGTGCATGAAGTTGCGGATCATCACGGGTTTGAAAACGTTGAGCTCGAAGTTCCCCTGAGACCCGGCCATCCCCACCGCGACGTCGTTACCGATGACCTGGCAGCAGACCATCGTCATCGCCTCGGACTGAGTCGGGTTGACCTTGCCCGGCATGATCGAGGAACCTGGCTCGTTCTCGGGGAGCTCGAGCTCACCGAGTCCCGACCGGGGGCCTGAGCCCAGCCAGCGGATGTCGTTGGCGATCTTCATCAGCGACACCGCCAGCACCTTGAGGGCCCCGTGGGCGTGGACCAAGGCATCGTGAGCGGCGAGCGCGGCGAACTTATTGGGGGCCGGTACGAACGGGAGCCCGGTTAGCTCCGCGATCTTCGCCGCGGCCTGCTCGTCGAACCCTGCGGGTGAGTTGAGCCCGGTGCCCACCGCGGTCCCACCGATCGCCAACCGGTAGAGGCCGGGTAAGGCAGCTTCGATCCGTTCGATGTCCTCATCCAACTGAGCGACGTATCCCGAGAACTCCTGGCCGAGCGTCAGAGGCACGGCATCCTGAAGGTGGGTGCGTCCGATCTTGACGATGTCTTCGAACTCGGCCGCCTTGTCGTTCAGCGCGTCACGGAGTTGTTTCACCGAGGGAAGGAGGCGTTCGACCACGGAACGAGCCGCTGCGATGTGCATCGCGGTGGGGAACGTGTCGTTCGAGGACTGCGACATGTTCACGTGATCGTTCGGGTGGACCGGGTCCTTGCTACCGAGATCACCCCCGGCCATCTCGATCGCTCGGTTGGAGATCACCTCGTTCGCGTTCATGTTGGATTGCGTGCCGGAACCCGTCTGCCAGACGAACAACGGGAAGTGGTCGTCCAGTTTGCCCTCGATCACCTCGTCGGCCGCGGCCACGATGAGGTCGGCTTGGGCCTGAGGCAGGTTCCCGGCGGTCGCATTGACGAGGGCGGCGGCCTTCTTGAGGAGGCCGAACGCCCGCACGACCTCGACCGGCATGCGATCATCCCCGATCGAGAAATGATGCAGCGACCTCTGCGTCTGGGCCCCCCAGTATCTGTCCGAGGCAACGTCGATCGCTCCCATGCTGTCGGTCTCACGTCGTGACCCGGCCATCTGCGTCTCCTCTTCAAGTCTGGCTGTTGGTGATCCCTAGAGCCTAGTCCGCGGGCCTCGCTGCAACCTCAAGCCTCGAGCGACGCAGCCAGCTCCTGCTTGCTGGGCCTGGAGCCGAGCGTCAGGATCACGAGGCCGACCAGGAGCAGCATGCTCCCGGCCAGGGAGGGCGCCGTCAGTCGCTCGCCGAGGACGAGAACCCCGAGGATCGCGGCCGTCAGAGGTTCGGCAAGCGTCAGGGTCACGGCCGTCCCCGAGGGCACGGTGGCGAGCCCGCGGGCGAACAGCGTGTACGCCAGTACCACGGTCACGAGCCCGAGGTGCGAAACAGCGAGGATGCCGGGTGGTGTCCCTACCCACGCAAGATCCTGGGTCGCGAGCACGCATCCGAGGGGGATCGCCGCCAGTCCGAAGGCAACGGCGATGACCGCGCCCGAGCGATGATCGGCCAGCAACCGCTTGCTCGAGACGGTGTAGGCCGCGTAACCGGCGCCGGCCAGCAAGGCCAGGACGATCCCCGCAGGATCGACCGCGACGTCTCCTCCCGAAGCGACGAGCATCGAACAGCCGACCACCGCGAGAGCTGTTGCCAGGAGCCAGGCGCGCGACGGGCGCTCCCCGGCGAAGACGAGTCCGAAGATCCCTGCAGCCACCGGTGAACTGCCTATCGTGACGATCGTTCCGATCGCCACACCGGTCTCCTGGACCGAGGCGAAGAAAGCCAGCTGCGACGACGCGACGCTCAGTGCCATCACGGCGGTCGGCAGCGGTGCCCACCTCTTGCCGCCACGGAACAGACCTCGGGCTCTGGCGATGGCGACGAGGGCAACCCCGCCGATCACGACCCGAACGGAGCCGACGCCGAGCGGAGTCGCTCCATCCGGGGCGAGGGCCTGCGTGGTCCCGCTCGTGCCCCAGAGCATCGCTCCGGCCAGCACGAAGAAGACGCCCGGCTCGATCCGGATACGTCTCACTTATTTCGTGTCACCTGCTTCGTGGCTTCCCGGCCGCGACGCGGTACAGATCCGGCTCGCCCGCCTCCTGGCTCGAAGGACAGAGAGGTTCGATCGGGCAATCGCCACACAACGGCTTCTTCGCGAGGCAGATAGTCCGTCCGTGGTCGATCAACAGGTAGGAGATCCTCGGCCACTGCTTCTTGGGAACGAGCGCGAGGAGATCGGCCTCGATCTTCTCGGCGTCCTTGGGGCCCACCTCGGTCAGCCCCAGACGCACCGCGAGTCGTCCGACGTGCGTATCGACGACGATGCCGGCGTCGGGGTCTCTGGCGAGTTCGTCCGGGAAACAGTTCGATTGAACGACGTTGGCGGTCTTGCGCGCCACGCCGGGGAGCTGGATCAGCTCTGCGATGGTTCCCGGCACCTCACCGTCGAAGTGGTCGAGCAGCTTCTGCGATAGCCCCCGGAGCGCACGGGTCTTCTGGCGGAAGAAGCCGGTGGCGTGGATGTCCTCCTGAAGCTCCTCTTCCGGGACCTTGAGGTAGTCCTCCGGCTTCCGGTACTTCTTGAAGAGCGACTTCGTGACCTCGTTGACCTTGACGTCGGTCGACTGGGCCGACAGGACCGTCGCGACCACACACTCGAGCGGGGTCGTGAAGTTCAGGGCGATCGTGGCATCCGGGTACGCCTTAGCCAGACCCTTGATGATCGGGCCGATGCGGTCCTTGGCGGGGGCGTTCCTGTCGGGCGTCACGGCCGAAGGATAACGAGGCCGGGTTGCGCCCCAGGAACGCCCCGGGTACGCTCGCCAAACAATCGTTTGTTTTCGACCGATTTCGTCTGATCTCATCCCAGGGGGGGACCCATTGCAGACGGCAGCCAGGCCGCGAGGCGCCAGGCGGGAAGAGATGGTGTCGGCTGCGGCGACGCTGTTCTCGGCGCGCGGCTATCACGGGACGTCGATGCAGCATCTCGGCGATGCGCTGGGGCTCCAGCGAGGGTCGCTCTACGCTCACATCGGCTCGAAGGAAGAGTTGCTGTTCGATGTGGTCGACTCCGGCGCCAACCACTTCCTCGCTCGCGCCGAAGGGATCCTCGCCTCGGACGCATTTGCCAGAGTGAAGCTCGAGAGGCTCCTGGTCGGACACATCGAGACCGCCACCCTTCACCTCGATGCCGCCACCGTGTTCCTCAACGAGTGGCGCTACCTGTCCGAAGAGCCTCGCAGGGTGATCCAGACGAAGCGCGATCGGTACGAGCAGATCGTGAGGTTGATCATCGAAGAAGGTGTCGCGGCACGAGAGTTCCGGGGTGACGCCGACGTTCGTTTCGCGGCCACGCTGGTGTTGTCCGCAGGTAACTGGACCTACGCGTGGTACCGGCCCGGTGGCGAGCTGAGCCCAACAGAGATCGGTAAGAAGTTCGCGGAGCTGGTTCTAAGGGGACTGGAGGCCTGAGGGTGACCTATGAAGAGAAGCTGGCCCGATTCACCGCAAAGATCGAAGACGGGGGAAAGGTCGAGACCGAGGACTGGATGCCCGACGACTACCGGCGCGGCGTCCTCAAGTTCATAGAGATGCACGCCAACTCCGAGATCATGGGTGCTCTGCCCGAGCGCGAGTGCCTCCCGAGCGCCCCTTCGCTGCGACGGAAGATGTCGCTCGCGGCGAAGATCCAGGACGAGGTCGGACACGCTCAGCTCCTCTACCGCGTCGCGGAGGACCTCGGCAAGAGCCGTGAGGCGATGTACGCGGACCTCATCAACGGCAGATCCAAGTTCCACAACGTTTTCCACTACCCCGTTCACCACTGGGGCGACGTCGCTCTCATCGGCTGGCTCATAGACGGTGCCGCGCTCGTCACCCAGGCGGCGCTCAGGGAATCGTCCTACGCCCCCTACACGCGCGTGCTGAAGCGGATCTGCGCCGAAGAGCAGCTGCACCTTCGTCACGGTGAAGACATCACGCTCGAGCTCGCATCGGGGACCGACCATCAACGGTGGATGTTCCAGGATGCCCTCGATCGCTGGTGGCTGGCGATCATCCACTTCTTCGGCCCCCGCTCGAACGTCGAGAAAGACCTGTTACTCCGCTGGAAGGTCAAGACGCGCACGAACGAGGACCTGAGGCAGGAATTCCTCGACCGCTACGTGCCGAAGATCTTCGAGCTGGGCTTCACGCTTCCAACGCCGGTGCCCTTCCACGACAAGTCCTCGGGCCACTGGCTGCTCAACGAAGAGGACATCGACTGGGGACCTCTCGACTCGATCAAGAAGAACGAGGGACCCGAGACCGAGCGCCGGCTCGCGTGGCGGAAGCAGATGTACGACGACCACAGGTGGGTCCGCGAGGCCATGGCCGAGCCCGCTATCCACGTCGCTTAGTGGTGCTCTGATGGAGATCTACGAGGTGTTCAGGCGTTCTGGCCATAAGGACCCGTTCGAGCATGCCGGCGCGGTGATCGCTCCCGATCCGGACATGGCATTGATGATGGCGAAGGAATGCTTCGTGAGGCGTCGTGAGGGAGACCATCTGTGGGTCGTGCGACGGAGCGACGTCCACTCGTTCGAGGACGAATCGATCCTCGAGATCGCCGCGGACAAGAGCTACCGGTTCGCCTCGGCCTATCGAGACGTGATCCAGAAACGCGAGAAGGCGCTCGCGCGAGCGCGCGAGATCGAACACCAGTCATGAGCGAAAAGCACACGAACGACTCTCTGATCTCTCTCTTGACCGCGCTTGCCGATGATGAACTGATCCTCGGCCACCGGCATTCGGAATGGACCGGCCATGCTCCTCACATCGAGGAAGACGTCGCGTTCTCCTCGATCGCCCAGGACGAGATCGGTCATGCGTCCGCGTTCTACTCGCTGATAGCCAAGCTAACCGGCGAGAAGCCCGACCAGATCGCGCTGGGGCGCGAGCCGTCCGAGTACCGGAACGCGGTCCTGTGCGAACGCCCCAATGGGAACTGGGCGTACACGCTTGCGCGGCACTGGCTCTACGACCATGCCGATGACATCCGGCTCGAGGCGCTCGAAAGCTCATCGCACGAAGAGCTGGCCGCGATCGCGACCAAGCTCCGACGGGAAGAGCGCTACCACCTGCTGCACGCAGACTCCTGGCTCCAGCGCGTCTCAAAAGGGCCCGTCGAAGGCCGCGCACGTTTGATCGATTCGATGACCGAGGCATTCACCGACGCGATCGGGCTCTTCGAGCCGCTCGAGCTCGAGGACGCCGCGGTCGAAGCCGGGTGGCTTCCCATTCCCTCCGAAGAGATGAGGTCCAGGTTCATCATCAGGGCGGCCGAAGCCCTCGACGAGATGG
>JAENWQ010000206.1 GCA_016649855.1 Actinomycetota bacterium
CACCGGAGGTACACGGAGCGCGACCTGGCCGTCCTCGGCCCCCTGGCCGACCAGATCGCGGCTTTGTTGGAGAACCAGAGGCTCACCCGCGCGGAAGAGGATCGCCGCGCCTCCGAAGGAAGGGCCCGGGATGAGATCGACCGGATGAAGGACGACTTTCTGGCGACGGTCTCCCATGAGCTTCGGACACCCCTGACCTCCATCAAAGGATCCGCCCAGACGATGCTGTCGCGCGACGACGCACTTACCGACGTCGAGAGGGTCGCTTTCCTGCAGGTGATCGTCAGACAGTGCGACCGCCTGGCCAAGATGGTCGACACGCTTCTCCTCGTGTCACGGTTGGAGTCCGACGATGTTCCCAGCCGGTCCAGCTATGTGTTGCTCCGAGACCTCCTCAACAATGCCGCCGAAGCAGCGGGAGGGCACAACCGCGTTACCTTCGACCTCCATGGCCCCCCCGGGATCATCACCGATCAGTTCAGAGCCCATCACGTGATCCGCAACCTCATCGAGAATGCCTGCAAGTACTCGTCTCCCCAAGCACCGGTTCTGGTACGTGTGCGGGGTACCGAGGAAGAGATCGTGGTCGAGGTCCTGGATCGCGGACCGGGCCTCCCCGAGGGCTTGGAGGAGGCCGCCTTCGAACGCTTCCGGCGGCTCGAGAACCCGGATCTCCCGTCGGTCTCCGGATCGGGGCTGGGCCTGTACATCGCCCGACGGTTCGCACGGGAACTGGGCGGCGAGATCGAGGTCGGTCGAGGGGACGAAGAAGGGTGGAAGGGAGCGCGCTTCGCCCTCCGCCTACCTGCGAGCGTTACAACTTGATGACGCGCCGGCCGAAGCCGCCCGCTTCTGAGCACGTGCCGAGCGACGGGCGTGCGAGCACTCAGGGATCAGGTGGCTATCCCTTCTCGGCAGGTACGCTCCGCGGACAGGGAGATGTGCTCTTCTAAGGGGGTGGGTCTAGACGAGCCTTCTTTCAGAGGAGGCTCGTTTCGGTTTCTTCTCTCGAGAATCCCATTGACCCCGCACTGAGGCCGTGAAACGGTGGGCGCGGCGGGCCGAACCGATCGGTCTGACTGGTCTCCAGGAGGGAAGCAATGCGAAAGTGCTGGACTGTATCCGTCGTTGCCCTGGTGGCGACTGCGTTCGTGGTAGTCGGATCGCCGGGAGCTCTGGCGGGGCCGAAGCAAGTGGTAGTGGGCACGGCGTCAGAGGACTGCAAGAAGCCGGATGCGGCGACGGTCCAGGCAGGTGTGAACCTGGCCAACCCGGGTGACACGGTTCTTGTCTGTCCCGGCACTTACATCGAGCAGGTCACCATCCCCGCCGACAAGAGTGGCATCGAGCTCCGTTCGGAGCGCAAGCTCGCGGCGATCCTCCAGGCTCCGCCCACGATGGAGGTTCCGAAAGCGATCGTGCGCGTTAACGGCGCGACCGACGTCGCGATCCGTGATTTCGTGATCACCGGACCCGGTGGTAGTAGCTGCGACAGCATCCGCTACGGGGTCCGCATCGACGGGAGCGGTTCGGCCGAGATCAACGGCAACCACATCACGAAGATCCGAGATGCGGGAGACTCCGGCTGCCAGAACGGGGTTGGGATCCAGGTGGGACGAGCCTTCGAGGGACAGATTGGAACGGCGGTCATCCGCGACAACGTGATCGACGAGTACCAGAAGAACGGGATCACAGTCGACAACACTGGGTCTTCTGCTGAGATCGATCACAACACCATCACTGGGCTCGGGGCCGTCGACTTCATCGCGCAGAACGGAGTCCAGATCAGCCGCGGCGCTACCGGGAGTGTTGATCACAACGCGATCTCCGACAACGAGTACACGGGGATCGACTGCTCGACCGGAGTCTTGTTGTTCGACAGCGGAGAGGTCGAGGTCGGCCACAACACCGTTACCCGCAACGACTGTTCTATCTTCTTGTGGGACACCGGTGCGGCGGCCGAAGTGGATGCCGAAGTGCATCATAACGACGTGAGCGACAGCGCCGTCGACGGCATCGATCTCGTCGGAGAGGTGTCGAACGCCAACGTGCACCACAACAAGATCACTCAGTCGGGTTCCGACGGGATCTTCGTGGACACACTAAGCACGGACAACGTTCTTGCTCACAACAAGATCGATCTCAGCACGGGTCTCGATGCTGACGATCTGTCCGTCGGCACCGGCACCGGAGGTACGGCCAACACGTGGGCGCATAACCAGTGCACGACCGACAACCACGGTGGAGCGCTTTGTAGCTAGCAGCGAACTCGCAAAGAGAGATCGAGAGGCCCCCGGCATAGCCGGGGGCCTCTGTTTTTGTACTACAAACGGCGTCCGGTGGACGTGAGTATGTGCGTGTCGCCTGCCCCTCTCCACTCAGCGACGGGCGTGCGAACATTATTACTTGATGACGCGGCGGCCGAAGAGGAACTGCGACCGCCACCACGATCCCTTGTCGATCGGCGAGATGCTGACCCCGGCCCGCCCGTTCGAGGAGTGGATCATCCATCCCTTACCGAGATAGAGCGCCGCGTGATAGACGTCGCGCGGCTTCGACTTCCTGCCGTCCGCCGCGAAGAACATGGCATCACCCGGCTCTAGCTTCCCGAAGCCCAACCGATCCTTCGTTGCCTTCGCCATCTCGGCAGAAGAACGCTCGGGGATCGCCCACCCCTTGTAGGGGCGGTTGGGAGGGGAGTAGGCGCTGCTCTTCTTCTGGAGGACGTACCAAACGAACCCCGAGCAATCCACGCCGCCGTGAGCCTGCGCGCCGTAGGGATACCCAGCAGGAGTGCTCTTGGCCCATTCGCCTGCATACACGTAGGGCGTGCCGGCAAGCGAGAACGCGAACTGGATCACGCGGCGGACCTTCGGGTCGTAGTTACCGAGTTTCAGGTCGGCCAGCGCGTCGGCCCCGTAGGTCGACGGTGAGGTAAGCGCGCGCCAGACCGCGTATGCGATGTCGGCCTGGCTCAACTTCTCGTTGGCCGAAGCTTCGTATTCGTCTTCGCCTACCGGGCGGTCGTGTCTCAAGCCCATCTCGCGGGCGACGATCTCGTCGCCGAACCACGCTGGCCTCTTGGGTGCCCACCCGTCCGGCGCAGCGAGGTCCGCAAGATGATCGGAGACCGCTCGCTTCCCCAGGACCTTGACCAGCGCCCGGTCGACCTCGGCGGCGGTCACCTTCCCTTCGGTGCGGCTGAAGCCACCTCCGAACGCAGCTTTCATCAGGGCGCGGAAGTCGGCCCTCCTCATCGCCTTGTTGGAGTGGAACGTCGAGCCATCGATGAGGCCCTGGTCCTTGAGGTAGCGGACGGGCTCCTTGGCCCACGCCGGGACGCTCTTCCGGGCGGACGCGGCCGGGGCCAGCGCTCCCAGCAAGGCGGCGGCCATCAGGACGCTCAGGAAGATTCTCCCAGTACGCATACCCCCCCATCGGCCCCCCAGGGCGCAAGCTTTAGGAGCGAATCCCTCTAAAACGGATAGAACGGGTGGGAAAGATTGGGGAAAGTTCGGCGTCCTGCGAACCGCTACGCTGGTGACCGCCTTTACGCGACCCGTCCCGACAGGAGGCAACGATGCCGGCCCCGCCACCGGACCAGGTACCCGACAGGAACCTGGGGATCGAGCTCGTGCGCGCGACCGAGGCAGCTGCGCTGGCCGCCGCCCGGTGGATGGGCCGAGGCGACAAGGAGGCCGCCGATCAGGCTGCGGTCGATGCCATGAGGTTGATGATGGACACCGTTTCGATGGACGGGGTCGTGGTGATCGGCGAAGGCGAGAAGGACAACGCCCCCATGCTCTACAACGGTGAAGAGATCGGCAACGGGGAGCCTCCGGTAGTCGATATCGCGGTGGATCCGATCGACGGCACGACCCTTACCGCCAAGGGGATGGGCGGGGCCCTCGCGGTCGTCGCCCTGGCCGAACGGGGCACGATGTTCGATCCGGGGCCGTGCGTCTACATGGAGAAGATCGCCGCGGGCGAGGAAGCTCGTGACATCCTCGATCTCGAGGCCGGGGTCACCGAGAACCTCAAGCGGCTCGCGAAGGCGAAGAACACCGACGTCGAGAACCTGACGGTGGTCGTGCTCGATAGACCGCGCCACGACACCCTCGTCAAAGAGATCCGCGAGGCGGGGGCCAGGATCAAGTTCATCATGGACGGCGACGTCGCCGGCGCGATCGCAGCCGCCCGCGGCAGTGAGGGAGTGGACTTGCTCGTCGGGATCGGTGGAACGCCGGAGGGAGTCATCGCGGCGTGCGCGATCAAGTGTCTCGGCGGCGTCATCCAGGGTCGCCTGTATCCGAGGGACGACGCCGAACGCGAGCAGGCGCTCGCGGCGGGCTACGACCTCAGCCAGGTCCTGACGACCGATGACCTCGTGCGCGGGGAGGACGTGTTCTTCGC
>JAENWQ010000072.1 GCA_016649855.1 Actinomycetota bacterium
GGCATGAGGTCAAAGACAGGGGACCGCCTCATGGGGAGCGTCGTTGTGGGAGCGGCCAGGACGTTGTGGTTTGGTGTTACGAGCATGTCGATGCTCATCCCGTTGAACCCGATCATGTGACCCCTGTGTTCCTTGTGAACAACTCTTAGTGCGGGTTGATACTCGAGTTCGCCTAGCGGTGATCTTGTTGCGAAGAGTTCCTCTCCAGTGACTTCGGGCCATGACTTCCAACCCTGCTCAGTGAGGACCTCACTCTTATCGTCGTAACAACCGTGCCGGTCTCGCATCAGGAAGCGAATGAGTCCTCCGTCACTCTTGTCCATCTCCTTGTGACGGACGGCGAAGCTCACTCGGGCCGAGTTGACGACCGAAAGATCGTCAGCCATGGCCGCATCCAGGCGGACGAAGCCGTGGTCGAAGACAAGTAGTTCGTCGGGGTTGGAGCCCGGCCTGATGGGTTCTGTCAAGACTCCTCCTGTTTCGAGCTGGTTCGAGTTTTGATGGCGCAGGGCACCTTGGGCGCTTCCGACACCATATCCAGGTGGTGCGATAGGTTTCGGCTCTATGGAGAGAGCTTCGCCGAGAATCTCCGGCTTACAATCCGCGTCTGCAGCCACGGCCTAGAATCGCTTCGTGATCTTCGCCGCGGCCCCCTTCAGGTTCACGATCAACCCGTTCGAGTGGGAGATCATGTCGCGGATCCACCTCGGCCCGGTCGCGATCAGCCCGCACGGCATCGGTATCGCCATCGGGTTCCTGATCGGTGCGCAGTACATGGTGCGTCGCTCGAAGCGGTGGGGCGGTCCGCACGAGAACGACATCTGGAACGCGTTGTTCTGGGCGTTGATCGCCTCGATGGTGGGGGCCCGGGTCGCCTACACGATCGGACACCTCTCGGAGGTGACCGATGGTTTCGACGACCCCCTCGGCGTGCTGAAGGTGTGGGAGGGCGGTATCTCCCTGATGGGCGGCATCACCGGCGCGGTGCTCGGGGCGTACCCCTACGTCCGGAAGCACAAGATGGGGTTCTGGAGGATGACCGACCTGGCCGCCCCGGGGCTCGCCCTCGGGATCTTCATCGGTCGCGTCGGGGACCTCATGATCGGAGACCACCTCGGCAAGCCGACGAGCTTCTTCCTCGGGTGGCGGTGCGTGGGTGAGGTGGGCGGCATCCCTCCGCAGCCCGAGAGCGTGTACCGCGCCGCTCTCGAGAGAGGCCAGCCTCCGTCGCTGGGGTGCTACGACATCGTCCTCCACCAGACCGCGATCTACGACTTCATCTCCGCCGGGATCCTCTTCGCGGTTCTCGTATGGGTCGGGCGCCGGGCCCGTAACCGGGGGCTCCTCACGCTGATCTTCGGCCTCTGGTACGGCGGGATGAGGGTGCTCGAGGACTTCCTGAGGGTCGATAAGCGCTACCTCGGGCTCACCGGGAGCCAGATCATGGCCCTCAGCGTGATGGCGGTCTGCCTGTACCTACTGGTTCGCTACCGGGGCGCTCCGCCGGCGCTGGCCGAGCCACCGCCTCCCGACGACGAGGGCCCGGCTACGGAGGGTGACCTCACACCGGTTCCTGGGGCTCCTGCCGAGTCGGCCGAACACTCTCCGTAGTCGGAAATCCGCCTCCTCGCCCTGCTACATGGCACGATTTACCTAGCGGGGGATAACCTTGGGGTGCCTAGGGCGCCCTCGGGGCCACCGGATAGAGGTGTGGCACGACGGGTATGGCAGGACCGGATGGCACGACGGATGCAAGAGAGGAGCGTAGGCATGGCCGACACGTACAACGGCTACTGCGTCAAGTGCCGCGAGAAGCGGGACTTCCAGGGCGAGGTCAAGACGCTCGCTAATGGCTCCAAGGCAGCGCAGGGCGCCTGCCCGGTGTGCGGGACGAAGATGACCCGCATGCTTCCGAAGAACGCGACGTAACCCCCGGGCTCAGCCCGGGCTCAGTCAAGACAAGGCCGCCCCTCCGGGGCGGCCTTGTCTTTCCCCGATCGGTTGAGCCCCCACCCCCTGTATTCGCGCACAAAGACCCTGGAGCTTGCTCCAGGGGGTGCCTGAGGGTCTCTGTGCGCGAAATGGGGGTGCGGTGGGGTGCGGTGGGGCCTGGCGAGGGGATCCGGGGGTCGGTCGAGGGGCCGGAAGTGTGGGCTGGGTCCTCGGGGGGGCCAAGAGTGCGCACAGAACGAGCCAAAAGCGCGCAGAGAACAACTCGAAACCGCGCACAGAATCCGATCGGGTCAGGGGTTCTCAGACCAGGCCGGGCAGTGGGGTTGGAAGGAGCAGTGCATGCACAGGGGTGAAGGGCTCGGGCGCCAGTCCTCGGTGTCGTGGGCCCGGCGGATCGCCCGGCCCAGGGCCTGCATCTGCTTCTCGAACGCGACCAGCATCCGCTCGTGGGGATCTAGCGTAAGGACCGAAGGGTCCGAGAGGTAGACGAGGCGGATCTGCGCCGGGATGATCCCGAAGGCCCGCCAGCACACGAGGGCGTAGAACCTCAGGCCGAAGAAGGCGGCGAGCTCCCGCTGCGTCGACGGCACTCGGCCGGTCTTGTAGTCGGTGAGGATCCAGGAGCCATCGTCGCGTTCCTCGAGACGGTCGATGATGCCCCGGAGGTGGATGTCGGGGAGCTCGTACTCGACCCACCACTCGAGCTTGCTCGCCGACAGCCCCCGGGGGTCTTCGAGCCTGAAGTAGTTGCGCAGGAGGCGCATGGATTCGGCGAACCACTTGGCCTCGTCGACGGGGTCCAGCTCCGTGGGTCGGACCTCGGCGTCGTCGTCCACCTCGTTCCACAGCCGGGTGAGGAGCTCCTCCGCCCGCTCCTGGGTGCGCGTTTCGGGAGGCTCGAGGAAGATCCGCTGGAGCACCGAATGCACCAGCGACCCCTTGGCCTGGGCGCTCGAGACCGGCTCCGGAAGGCGGTCTACCGCGCGGTACTTGAACAGCTGCGGGCAGCTCTTGAAGTCCCGGGCGCTCGACGGCGAGAGCTTGAGAAGGGTCCCATCCATCCACCCACCCTAAGGAGAGGGGGGGACGGGTTCCCGTATTTGCAGGAGCCCCGTTCTTCGCGTTCTCAGGGCGTCGCTCTCAGAACTGGCGCTCTCAGGAGCCGAGGAACTCCAAGGTCGCCCCGTTGAACGCAGCCGGCGACTCCAGGTTCGAGAGGTGCCCCGCGTCCGGGATAACGACCAACCTCGAGCCGGGGACAGCCGCGTGCATCTCGCGGGCGACGCCCGGAGGGGTGATCGCATCGTGTTCACCGACGAGGAACAAGGTGGGAACGTTGATGCGGGCGAGGGTTCGCGTGGAGTCGGGCCGCTTCTTCATGGCCTCGAGGGCTCCGAGGAACCCCGGCGCCGGGTTGTCCATGATCCGCCTCGTCCGCTCCACGACGTCGGGCTTGCTCGCTCGCGTAACGTCGGATAGCAACGGGCCAGTCACCATCGAGTCGATCACCGGAGCGGTCCCTTGCGCTCTGATGAGCTCCTGTTGAGCGGTGCGGCTTGCCCGGGCCTCATCGCCGTCGGGCTCCACCCTGGTGTCTGCGAGGATCAGCGCGCGGATCCTTTCGGGAGCGCTCCGCACCAGCGCGAAGGCGATGTAACCGCCCATCGAGAGCGAACACACGGTCGCGTTGTTCACACCAGCGTCGTCCATCACGCTCAGGAGGTCGGCCGCGTAAGCCTCGACCGAGTAGAGGTCGAGGTCCTCGGGTGCATCCGATCGGCCGAAGCCGAGCAGGTCCGGAACCAGACACCGGTAAGAGCCCTCGAGCGCCCCGACCTGCGGATCCCACAACGAGGAGTTCAGGGGGTAGCCGTGAACGAAAAGGACCGGCTCACCGTCACCCCGGTCTGCGTAGTAGATGCGGTTGTGGGCTCGTTCAACCTCAGCCATAGCGCACACGGTATAACGGAGGACGATCAGGCGGTGCTTCCGCCCTCGCCGACGAGACCCAGTTTCGGGGCCCGAGCGGGCCGCGACTCGCACGGGATCGAGATGGTGAACGTCGTGCCGCTCGACGACGACGCGAGGTCGATCTCGCCGTGCATGGCATTCACCAACTGGCTCACAACATAGAGGCCGAGTCCGACGCCTTCCTGGCCGGCCGCGGTTTCTTCGATCCGTGAGAACGCCTCGAAGAGCCGGTCGCGGTGGTCGTGCGCGATGCCGTCGCCCTTGTCGGAGACGGCGATCGTGATCCCTCCCTGGGATTCCTTCGCCGACACCGCGACCGGGGTCCCCTCAGGGGTGTACTTGTAGGCGTTCTCAACCAGGTTCCTGACTATCTGCGAAACACGCGCTCGGTCGATCTCGCACTCGATGTGATCCACGAACAACTCGAGCTGGTGCCCGCGCCTTCTCGGTGATGCGGCTTCAAGCGCGGGATCGATCACCGTGTCGAGCGTCGTCCACCCCGGATCCAGCGCCGGAGCTCCACCCTGCATCTGAGCGGTGACGAGCAGATCGTCCACGAGACGGGCGAGCTGATGTCCTTGGGTCGCGACCATATCGAGCATCCGTTCGCGTTGATCGGGCGCGAGACGGTCACCTCTCTTCTGAATCGTGTCTACCCCGGCGATGATCGCGGTGAGCGGGCCGCGGATCTCATGAGAGGTGATCGCAAGGAATTGGTCTTTGAGCTGGTCGACCTCGGCCAGCTGCAAGCTCTGAGCTTCGAGAGCCACGCTCTGCTCGTGCCAGTTCTCTGCCATCGAGCCCACGACGCCGGCCACGATGAAGGTCAGCCCCGAGATGAAGATGTATGTGCTCCATTCGAGCTCCACCCCGCGCAGCGTGGCCACCCTGAGCGACTGGGGGATCATGAAGACGGCTACTGCGGCCGCGGCCACCAGCGCTCCCGGCAACCGGTGGCGTAACGCCCCTTCCATGGGCAGCAACACGACCAGAGCCCACGTCACGTAGGGGATCTCGTAGGCGAAGGTCCAGACGAACGTGAGGACGATGAGAGCGTCGAAGACGAATGCCACATGGGAGAGAAGCACCAGTTGCGATCTCGTCGTTGCTCGCCCGAGCACACCCCAGATGGCCAGGGTGCCAATGGCGAGCGCGACGACCGTCATCCACGCCGACCGCTGGACCGCAGACGAGGGAAAGTCCGGGGTCGTGGCGACCACGGTCACACCCAGGACGACGCCGAAGCCCCTGACGTAGGTCAGGGCTTGCTCCAGACGCCTCAGCTCTCCGGCATCAGTCATGTCCTCAGTATCGGTCGGGCCGCACCCAGACAAAAGGTTTAGGCAGAAATACTTAGCCCCTCATGACCCCCTCCATGGGCCTACCCCGGCAGAATGGACACCCAATGGACCTCGCACGCCGAAAGAAGGGCCCGGGCAACCGGGCCCTTCTCGGTGGTTCGGGTGTGCCTTACGCAGCCTTGCTGAGTCTCCCGCTCTTGCGGGCACCGAGGACCTCCGCAACGTGCTCGAAGACCTGCGGTGTGGCGTAGCCGGCGGCCGCGATCATGAGGCCGGTGCCGATGTAGCTGAGGGCCTCCGAGCGTACGGCGATGCCCCACTGGGCGAAGAGCGAGAACTCAAGCGCCCACGCCACGACGGCGCCGAGGGCGATCGTCAGGACGGTCTGGATCTTCGAAAGATCGACGTACTCGTTCAGCATGTCGACGACCTTGAACGTGCCGATGCCGAGCAGAACCACGATCGCGAACTCGTACATATTCTTCCTCCTACTGTGCGGGTCAGGATGACCCGTGCTGGAGGATTGGACGCCCCCCATGGGCGCAGAGTTACACGCGTGTGAACCTGGCCGTGTGGCGCCCTCCCGGGGGCTCTCCCGGAGCCAAAGGGGTGCATCGAAGATAGCCCGAGTGGGCTATTCACTCGTGCCTCTGGGCCCCCCAGAATCACTCGAAGGGCGGGGGTCCAGTCGCATTCGCCGCCGCAGCCATCCGACGCACTGCCCGCGCGTCGGAGACTCCCGCCCTCATAAAACCTCCCCCGAGCGGCTGGTCTTGAGCGGCTGGTGAGTCAGCCGGTGACGCGCACGGGGACGGTCGCTCGTGCGACCTCGCGGCCGTCGAGCGAGAACACCACCTCGTAATCATCGGTGGCGTAGAGGACCTTCAGATCGGCGACCTCGTCCTCGAGCTTCTCGACGTGCTCCGGCGTCGCGAGATGGATCTCCCGAGGGGTGCTCTCGTACAGGGTCGCGCCGCCCGGCGTCTTCAACCTCCAGGTCTCGGTGCAGGCGCCGTGATCGTTTCCCCATCCCCTGAGGACGAGGAACGCGGCTGCGATGCCCGGCTCCTCGGAGAGGAGGATCTCGTTCTCCAACCCGGGATGGACGCGGCCTCCCCTGTCGTAGAACAGCTGACGATCGATGACCTTGGCGTACTTGAGCCGTGCACCCATTCAATCTCCCCTTGGATCGCTCGCAGGCTTGTAGACGTCTATCTGAACATCTTGGTCGGTGAGTTCTTTCTGAAGCGTTTCGAGCCCGATGGCCGTAACCGGGGGTAACACCCCGGTTGGTCCACCGGTGCGATCGGCCAGCTCCATCGCGCCGGTGGCTAGCGTCTGCGCGGTCAGACCGTAGACATCGCGTCCTTGCAACGAGACGTTCCTCCACATCGAGCCATCGAAAGCTTCCGCGAGGATCGTCCAGCGCGCCTCGCGTGCCCGGTCCCCGGGACCTTCGGGTAACAACGAGATCATCTTGTCGGTTGCCGCTCTTGCTCCCGGCACCCTCATCGCCAGCTTCAATGCGAGGAGGCCGGGCCGTGCTGCGAACTTCTGCATCCGTCCGGCCGTGAAGAAGGTCTCGAAGCGTTCCATGTCGACATGTCTTGGAGCCAGGTGGCCGATCGCCAGTGGGGCGCTGATGCTCTGCTTGGGACCGAGAGGCGGCGGCATCGGAGCCCAACGGCTGTGCTTCGCGGCGCCGACCGGTTCCGGACGACCCCCAATAATCCTCGTGCCCGGCTCGAGGATGATCCCGACAAGAGACTTGATCGTTCCCACCGAGGCACTCGACGGCAGCGCATAGGTGAGATCGACCTGCGGCCGCTCCATGCCCTCGGTGGCGAGTGCTACCGCGACGTCGCCCGGCACCTCGTCGAACCCCATGCAAGGAGCGATCACGATGCCGCGCTTCTTCGCCTCGTCGTCTTTCTCGCGGATGAGCCGAGCCACGAAGGTCCCTTCTCCGGTGGAATCGAGATAGTGCACTCCGGCCTTGAGGGCGGCTTCGACGGCGGTCTGTCCCATCTGGACGAACGGTCCGACACAGGTGATGAGAGCACCGGCGCCGTCGATCGCGGACGCGAGTGCATCCACATCGGCGGCATCCGCGACATGGATGTCGGGAGATCCGGTAACCGAGGCCAGCGCTTCCAGCTTGGCGCGATCGCGGCCTGCTATCGCGAAGTCTGCACCGCGTTCCGAGAGGGCGTGGGCCGTGAGCCTGCCGGTGTATCCGGTTGCCCCGAACAGCACGATGCGACCCATCGAACCAGATTACCCGTGACCGGTAACCTCTGGACCATGTCGCTCGCGGAGATCACCGGAACGATCCATCTCGTCAGGCACGGCAACGTCGAGAACCCCAAGGATGTCCTCTACGGACGGCTTCCCGGCTTCCACCTGTCCGAGCTCGGACGGCGGCAAGCCGAGGTGGCCGGGGAGCGTCTGGCGGAGGCGAACGTGACGGCCCTGTGGGCGAGCCCACTCGAGCGCGCGCAGGAGACGGCGGCGACGATAGCGCGGCATCACGACGCTAAGGTCGTTACCGACGACCGCCTTCTCGAAAGCGACACGCGCTTCGAGGGCATCAGGAGATCACCGATAACGTTCCTGATGGATCCCCGTAACTGGTGGAGGATGCGCAACCCGTTCAAGCCGTCGTGGGGCGAAACCTTCGCTCAGATCGGAGAGCGGATGCTGTCGGTGATAGCCGAAGCCAGCAGCACCGCGGCCGGCGGGGAGACCGTTCTCGTGGCCCATCAGACGCCGGTGGTGATGGCTCGTAACGCGATGTCCGGGAAGTGGGGCCCTCCATGGCTCGGCGACGCGCGTTGCGAGACGGGGTCGATCACCACGATGGTGATGGAGGAAGGCCGGCTGGTGTCGGCCTCTTACTTCGTCCCCTCGACCTGATCCTCTCCATCCACCTTGACGGTCTCGAGCAACGGCGACGAACACACCGGACAGACCGGCGTGGCGTCATTCTCGATGAAGACGGTGCGCTGGCAGGTGGGACAGAAAGAACTGAGGGCCATGGTCGAGAAGGTAGCCTGCCCGGGAGGCTTTTGCTACCGAAACCTTCTGTTTTCTCAACCTGGGGGCGAGATTGGATCCGTACGACGCCATCGTGATCGGCGCAGGCCATAACGGCCTCATATCAGGTTGCTATCTCGCGAGGGCGGGTCTCAAGGTCGTGGTTCTCGAGCGAACCGACCGGATCGGCGGAGCGTGCGTGACCGAGGAGCTGTGGCCCGGGGTCCGCATGTCGACCGCGTCGTATGCGACCTCGCTCCTGCTCCCCGAGGTCATCCACGAGCTCGGTCTCGACATCGACATCAGGTTGAAGGACCCGGACTTCTTCCACCCGTACGACGACGGCGGGGGTTTGCTGTTCTGGGACGATCCGACGAAGACGCACGACGCGATCGCCCATCTGTCCAAGAAGGATGCCGAGGCCTATCCTCGCTTCCACGAGCTCTTCGACGAGGCGGCTCGCCGCCTGACCCCACTGCTCCATTACCCGGCCACTCGCAAGCAGGCGCGCCGCGCGTTCCGGCAGTCCGAGATCGAGGGCCTTTTCGATAAGACCGTCACCGGGTCGATCGCGGAGGTCGCCGAGGAGTACTTCGAGCACGAGTTGATGCGTGGCATCCACGCGTCGCAGGGTCTGATCGGTACTGGCGCCGGCCCCCGTACGCCGGGCACCGCGTACGTCTACCTCCACCATGCTTTCGGGATGGCCACCGGACGACTCGGCCAGTGGGGGTTCGTGCGCGGGGGCCAGGGAGCGATCACGGGGGCGCTCGCAGACGTTCTCAGGGCGTCCGGAGGGGAGATCCGCACCGAGGTCGAGGTCGAGCGTTTGAAGCTCGACGTTCGCCGGCGAGCGAGTGGCGTCGTTCTCGACAGCGGCGAGGAGATCGACGCCGGTACCGTTCTGTCGGGCGTGGACCCGAAACGCACGCTCACGTTTGTACCCGAGGATTCGGTTCCCCCGGAGTTCGTCGTGGATATCGACATCTATCCGAGCGAGGGCATGGTTGTGAAGGTGAACTGTGCACTCTCGGGGCTGCCGAAGTTCCGCGGCATCGGTAGCGAGGGTGTCGCCGGCCCTGAGCACATGGGAACGATCTCGGTGGCGCCTTCGATCGACTACCTGGAGGCCTCCGCCCGGGAGGCGGTGGCCGGAAAGGTACCGGCAGAGATGTTCTGCGAAGCATGGATTCAGACCGCGAGCGAACCGGAGCTGGCCCCCGAGGGCAAGCACACGCTCTCCGTCTTCGCTCAATACGCGCCGTACACGCTTGCCGAAGGGTCGTGGGATGAACGGCGGGATGAGATCGGCGACACGGTCATCGCCAACCTCGAGCGGTACGCACCGGGACTAACCGACCTCGTCGAGGAGCGCGTCGTGTTCGGGCCCCCGGATCTCGAGGCTCGCTTCGGGCTGACCGGCGGGAACATCTTCCACGGCGAGATCCTCCCGGACTGGATCTTCGAGGGGCGTCCGGCGAGCCCGTGGCATCGCTACCGTTTGCCGATCGCCGGTTTCTATCTGTGTGGGTCGGGCGCCCATCCAGGTGGCGGGGTGTGCGGTGCTCCGGGACGTAACGCGGCACGTGCGGTGCTCGTCGACCTCGCGGCGCGGGGTGTCGAACGGGCTGTGGAACCGGGCGCTACGACTGCGGTCCGAACTTAGACCGGAGGTCGTCCGGACGGAACGGCGTTGTCTTCCCGCGTGTTTCCGCGACCGATGCGGCCTGCGATCTCTCGACCACTTGGGCGGCGAGCTCTTCGGGCGGTCTCAACCCCGGATGTTCGACGTCGACCAGGTGCCCGTCTCTGATGCCGATGATGCGGTCCACGAACTGGAGCAACTCTTCGTTGTGTGTCGCGACGAGACAAGCGGTGCCCTGCTTGGCGGCCGCGCGGATCGTCTTGAACACACCCTCGGCCCACGCGGAGTCCTGATGTCCGCTTGGCTCGTCCGCCAGGAGCAGCCGCGGCGACAGCAACAGCGCACGCGCCAAGGCGGTGCGTTGTTGTTCCCCGATGGAGATCTCGGCGGGAGGGCGGTCTTGGAAGTTCGCCAGTCCGAGTTCGCCCAGCAATCCGTCGATCTTCTCTCTGACTGCCTTGACACCGGGTCCCTCAGGAAGGCGCGCGGCGAGCTCGATGTTCTCGCGCACGTTCATCTCGTCGATCAAACCCAGGCTCTGGGGCAGGATCGCGATGTCGCGCCACGGAAGCTCACCGGGGTGGATCCCCGGAGCAGAGGGGTATTCGACGCGCCCCGAGTCGGGGTCCTCCCAACCGGCGAGGATGTTGAGTAGCGTCGTCTTCCCCGACCCCGACGGCCCGACGAGCGCGACCACCTCACCCTTCTTCAGGTCCAGGGTCACGCCGTCGAGCGCGTGGACCTCTTCCGGTCCACGCCGGTAGCTCTTCCTGATGCCGGACAACTTGACCACGCTGCTCATGCTCATGCTTCCCCGATCGCGACGGGCGTGCAGCTCGTGGGCGTGCGCTGACTCGCTCTCATGCTTCCCCGATCGTGACGGGCGTGCAGCTCGTGGGCGTGCGCTGAC
>JAENWQ010000159.1 GCA_016649855.1 Actinomycetota bacterium
GAGGAAGTCGCCGGCCGTACCGCCGACGCCGGCCTCAAGGTTCTCGCCGTCGAGAAGAAGCTCGTGGGAGGCGAATGTCCCTACTGGGGCTGCGTTCCTTCCAAGATGATGATCCGCGCGGGCGACACGCTGGCCGAAGGGGCCCGGGTGGCCAAGCTTGCCGGCAGATCGCGGATCTCCCCCGATTGGACGCCCGTGGCGAAACGGATCCGGGAGCAGGCGACAGACGACTGGAACGACAAGGTCGCTGTCGAGCGCCACGAGAAGAAAGGCTCCACAGTGGTGAAGGGCGAGGCTCGTTTCGTGGGGCCTCGAGCGATAGAGGTCAACGGGACCCGTTACGAAGCAACGAAGGGCGTCGTCATCGCGACCGGAAGCGATCCGGCCGTTCCACCGGTTGAAGGCCTCGATTCGGTCGACTACTGGACCAACCGGGACGCGATCGAGACCGAGACCGTGCCGGCATCCATGATCGTGATGGGCGGAGGTCCCATCGGTCTCGAGCTCGCTCAGGTCTTCCACCGGTTCGGCTCGAAGGTGGGCGTGGTGGAGATGGCCGATCATCTCTTGCCGTCGGAGGAGCCCGAGAACGGAGCCGCGTTGAAGGACGCGCTCGTGGCCGAGGGCATCGAGGTGTTCATCGGGGTCGAGGCAAAGAGCGCGGCGTCCTCGCGCGAAGGGGTCGAGCTGACCCTCAGCGACGACCGCACGTTCACCGCCGAGCGCCTCCTGGTCGCCACCGGACGCAAGACCAACCTCGCATCCCTCGGGATCGGCGCGGCCGGGCTCGACGACGACACCCGAAACATCGAAGTGGACGGGCACATGCGCGCAGCAGATGGGATCTGGGCGATCGGGGATGTCACCACCCACGGTGGTTTCACGCACCTCGCCGTCTACCAGGGGCGGATCGCAGCAGCCGACATCCTCGGTGACGACCACGCGCCGGCCGACTACTCCGCGGTTCCCCGGGTCACGTTCACCGATCCCGAGGTTGCAAGCGTGGGCCTCACCGAGAGTCAGGCGCGGGAGAAGGGCTTGAAGGTCCGGACTTCCGTAGCCAAGACGTCTTCCTCCGCGCGCGGCTGGCTGCACGGACCGGGCGCCGAGTACGGAGTCACGAAGCTCGTTGCCGATGCAGACACCGGCGTCCTCGTCGGGGCCTCCACGATGGGCCCGCGCGCGGGAGATGTCATCGGGCTGCTGATCCTCGCGATCAAAGAACGGATCCCGGTCACGTCTCTCAAAGAGTTGATCTTCCCGTACCCCACGTTCGTACGGGGGATCGAGGACGCGCTGCGCGACCTCGACTGACGCCGCTTACCAAGCTCCGAGGCCACCGGCGATGAGCATCACGCCGAGCGCGACGATCAGCGCCATCAAGTAGCTCGTGAAGCGTTCCGCGGGTATCCGGCGGCCGAGCGCTCTTCCGACCCAGACGCCGGCGAGCAGAGCCGGTAAGGACGCGGCGTAGAAACCGAGGACCCTTTCGGTCCACAGCCCGCTCAATCCGTGCCCGGCCGCGATGAACACTGCGGCCACGAGGAAATTCGCTTGGAGGGTCGCTCTGAAGACCTCTGGAGACCACCGCTCGAGGCTTCCGTACACGACGACCGGCGGCCCGTTCGTGTTGAACGCTCCCCCCAGCGCACCGGAGAGAAGGCCGACCGGCACGACCCAGAAGGGGCTATGGAGCAACGGCAGGCGGGGGCCGGTGAGCGCGTAGCTCCCGTAGGCAATGAGCGCGAGACCGAGCGCGAGATTCACCGGTTCCTGCGGGGCATTGATCAGGACGAAGATCCCGATCGGAATCCCGAGCGCGATCCAGGGGAACAGCTGCTTGGTCGCCTTCAGATCGACCGATCGTCGCGAGATCACGAGCATCACGGTCGCGAGGGTGAGCGACATAAGGCCTACGAGGGGGGCCGCCGTCTTGATGCCCAGGGCGATGGTCAGGATGGGCATGGCGACCAGGGCATCCCCGAAGCCGAAGACCGAGCGAACCAACGCGGCGACAAGCAGCACGGATACGACGAGAGCAACGGACACGGCCACACCCTAGGTGGAAGAGGGCACGGTGCGAGCAGATCCTGCAGCGAACGACTTGAGCGGGCGGGATCACATGCAGGGCTAGATGACGATGGGACCGTCGATCCGGCGCAACGGGATCAACTCCCCCGTCGAAGCTTCGTAGACGGCTTCATCCGCCGACTCGAACGTGAACGTCCCGGCATCCGAGTTGTAGAAGAACGGGTACCGGTTGCCCTTGCCGTAGTCCTCGGGCTGCTCGGCGCTCCAGAAAGACGCGTCCAAATCGACCATCCAGTCGAGCCCGCAGTGCGGGACCGTGAAGCGGTACGTCCCCTCGTCGGCCACTTCCTGCGAGCGAGGCCAGATGCGGACGCGTCCGTCATCTAACTGTTCCGATTCGAACTCCTCGGTCGCCGGCGACGGCTCGGGCTTGACCGGAGAAACTGTGGAAGCAACCTCGATCAACGACCGCAACCCGGGGCGACCACCGTCGAGGTTTCCGAGCCGCACGCGCCGAAGAGTAGGAGCACTACCAGCACCAGAGCCGAGAACGCGCCCGCCGACGTGATCACGGAGCAGGCCCCCGAGCTCAACGCCCCACCCCGTACGCCACTGCACCTCGAGGACGCGACCTAGATCCCAACTCGTGGTTAAGGTCCTCGCTTAGCCCGGCCACCCCTCATGGTGAGTGCGGACCATCGCGGCCTCCTGAGGCGTGCGCGGACCCAGGGTTTGGTTGGCTCCCGGCAATGACTTGCGCATCTCTTCGAGTTCCCGACGTGTGAACTCGCATCCGACGACCGGCTCGATACCGTAGAGCCTTGCCCCGTTACGTCCGAGGATCTTTCCCTTGATGTCCCTGGTCAGCTCGGGATAGCCGTAGCGCTCCTGGAACTCCTCGGAGATCTTGAGGCTGCGTAGCGCCTGGATCTGATCCTGAGGTGATCCGTAGAAGAGACAGTCGGTTCCCCACAGCACGTTGTTCTCGCCCACGTACTTCACGAGCTTGCCGATCGCATGAGCCGCTTGCTCAGGGGAACGCATCAGGTACTACCAGGTCGAACCGAGTTCGGCGTAGACGTTCTCGTTCGGACCGATGCCGTTATCGAGTATCGAAGTGATCAGCCGGTTGATACCCACGTCGCGCGTTGCCGGCGTATAGGGACCTTCGACCCCTTGATCGAAACCCGAGTGATAAACGACGAAGTTGGCGTCAGGATGCTTACGGGCAGCGGGGCCGACATCCGCCGGGGTTGCGTGGGCGCTGCCGCCCGAAAAGCCCTTGTGGGAGCAGATCGTGGGGACACCAACCTCGATCGCCTTCCGGATGAACGCCTCACCGACCTGCGGTAGTGCGCCGTCGCCGTCGTCGAGCCGCCACGCATTACCGTCTCCGTTGTAGAGATCCGGGTAGTGCGTGAACACCTTCCACGCCGAGATCGGATGCGCCTCGACCAGCGCCTGCATGCCGTCGAGCGTCGACTGCGGCGTGCCCACGTTGGGCAAGGCCTGCCCATGGATCAGGACCCTTTCGTCGCGGCAGAGAGCGGTCACTACCCGCCTGGTTTCTTCCATCACTTCGATGGACAGCGGGCTGCCCTCCGGAGCGATCGGAAGAGCCGATAGCACCGCCATCGAGGTGTCGCTCCGGATGAACATGAGCTCAAGGAACTGCTCGATCGAATAGCAGTCCCGGGGATCGTCGGCGCCGCAATCCTGTTGCGGGAAGAGCGACCAGAAGTTGGCGCCCTCGGCATTCACTGTGCGATTCAGGTCGTACTCGAGGAGGTGGCCTTGGATGTCGAACACGAATTCGTCTCCGGCAAGGACCTCGCGCGCTGCGTCCTCATCGATCGTGGCCTCCGGCGTTACCTCGTAGTTTCCTCCCGGTTTCCGCTTGAGCGACTCCTGGGTGCAGGCGTTGAGGGCGAAGAGAGTCGTTGCCGCACCGCACAAGGAGAGGAGGAACCGTCGGCGACTCATTCCCATCCGCCTCGCATTGCGTTCGCAATCGATCCGGGCACGGCGGATTGCTTCCAGCATCACCGGAGTAAGCGGTGCGGGGTCATATTCGGCATTCGAGCAAGGACCGAATTTGATCGGGAGACCCGGGTCCTCGTCCTCGTAGGACGCGATCATGAAACCCTCCAGCAGTCGAGGTTCTCTCTACTTACCGACGATCTACTGAAGGCAAAGGTTCATCAACGCTAGCGAGAGCGGTAGACATCGGCTCGGTGGTCGATCCGCAGGACGTGAACTCTGCCTTCCGCCTCGAGGATCTGGTACACGATCCGGTACGGGCCGCGCCGAGCCGCCCATAGTCCCTCAAGCTCGCTGCGCAGTCGGTGGCCCATCCGTCGAGGGTTCTCGATCAGCGGGCCGAGCATGAACTCGACCACGGCAAGAGCTGCCTTCTCGGGAAGCCGCGCCAGCGTCCGCCCCGCCGAAGGAGCCACGAGTAGTTCCCAAGCATCCGTCACGCCTTGATGTATCTAGCCCTTAGTTCTTCGGCGGTGACGCCTTCTCCTCGAGCGATCTCCTCACGAGCGCGCTCGATCTCGGCAACAGCATCAGGATTCGAAAGGATCTCTAGGGTGTCTTCCAACGCCTCGAGGTCATCGGGACTAAGCAGAACAGCAGCTGGTCGGCCGTTCCTTGTCAGAATGATCCGCTGGTGCTGCCCCTCGATCCGGTCGACGATCTCAGACAGGTGAGCCTTGATCTCCGCAAGTGGCAGTGTGTCATCCATGACCACTATTCTAGTCACAATCGGGGCGGCGTCAACTGCTCAGGAGATGAGGCGCCTCCGCATCAATCTGATCGAGACCGCGCCGGCGACCCCGAGCA
Source organism: Actinomycetota bacterium (assembly GCA_016649855.1). Classification (GTDB taxonomy): domain Bacteria; phylum Actinomycetota; class CADDZG01; order CADDZG01; family WHSQ01; genus WHTI01. The sequence continues at coordinate 4,879 of JAENWQ010000159.1, forward strand.
TCACTATCAGGTAAGCGACGTGCCACAGCGTTTGCATGCCCACTTCACCGGTCGTAAGGGCCCTGAGCAACGAGGCCGAGTGGAACAACGGGGTCGCCTGCACGACCGGTCGCAGGAGATCGGGATACAACGACACCGGGAAGAATGTCCCCGAGAACAAGAAGAGCGGAAAGACCACCAGCGTCATCACCTTCTCGAGCGAAGAGATCTCTTTGGTGATACCGGTGAGGATCATGGCGCCCGCCGAGAGCGCGCCGCCAGAGAGCATCACCGCCGGGAGAGCCAGCAGGCGTTACTGGGATGAGTAATCGAAGGAGGCCGCAGTGAGGATCGAGCGCACGACCACTACGCTCTACATCTACATCGCCAAGGACGCTCTCAAGAGCTCGGCGGTCAGCGCCGTATCGATCCTGCTGCTATGGGCCATCGGGGGTGCCAGGGTCACCACCGCGATCGTCATCGGCGTGGCGGTCCTGGTATCGTCCCTGGTGCTGCTCGGCCGGCACCCCCGTACGCAACGCCCGGCGCTGGCCCGGCCGGTCACCCCCGCAACCCCGTAGGAAGACGCACCCATCAGGAGGGATCCATGAGCATCGATCATCACGCTGCGGCGCGCCTCGGCGCCGCGCTACTACTCGTATCCGCCGTGTTCCTCGGCGCCGCGTGCGGAGGCAGCGAGGACCCCGAGTCCGCAAGCTCCGCCGGCACCAAGGTCACGACGACCGAGTTCGAGTTCTCCGAGGAGGTTCTAACGCTCGCCTCGGGGGACACCCTCGAGCTCGTCAACGACGGGACGGTCGAGCACGACATCACGATCGAAGAGGCCGACATGATGGTCCACGTCGCTCCCGGCGAGACGGCGTCGGCCACGCTGAACATAGAGCCGGGAGACTACATATTCTACTGCTCCATCCCGGGTCATCGCGAGGCCGGGATGGAGGGCACGCTGACGATCGAGTGAACCTCGACCGGAACCCGCTGCTGGTCTTCTAACGGGTCGGATCAGTCATCCAGATGTGTTGCGGCCACGCGCTTCGGCACGACCATGAACTTCTGCGGCTCGGACGCGATCAGCGCGTCACGCTCGTCCTTGGGGAAATTGCCCGCCGTGGTCATATGAACGGGTGAGCGACCGAAGTCACTGGGACCGGATCTACGGCACCCGTCGCGACGAGGACCTGAGCTGGCATGAAGAAGAACCCTCGCTGTCGCTGGAACTGATCCGGGAGGCGTGCGCCCTCCCCTGTCGCGTGATCGACGTGGGGGGAGGTTCCTCCGTCCTCGCCCAACGGCTGGTAACCGAAGATCGGGCCGAGGTTACGGTCCTGGACATCTCCGAGACAGCACTCGAGAAGGCGCGAGCGAGGGCAGGCCATGAAGCATCCAGCATCCGATGGATAGCTGC
>JAENWQ010000170.1 GCA_016649855.1 Actinomycetota bacterium
AGTCCGAGTCGTTCGAAACAGGGGGCGCAGTCGTGGAGGTGCGCCTCGATCGAAGAGCGCTGCTCATCCGGCACGGACTGTCCGTCGAGGATCTGTACCGCCATGACGAGCGTCTCACGGCACTGTTCTTTCACCTCTGAAGGTCCATCTTCCGCTCCATGGTGTTATCCACCTCCGGAACCGCCGGCTTTGGGCCCATCTCTTGGCCCCTCCATGTTCCCGTGCACGATCCCTCGATCACGGGCTAAGTCCCACAACCTCTTCTGGAGCGCTTTTCTTCCCCGGTGCAGACGGGACATCACGGTACCCATCGGAACGTCCATGATCTCGGCCATCTCGGCGTACGAGAACCCTTCGACGTCGGACAGGATGACCGCGAGCCTGAACTGCTCCGGGAGGTCCTCGATCGCGTCGGTGATGTCCGAGTCCACCAGGCCGTCCAGCACGATCGTCTCGGGAGTGACTGAGAACTGGGGATCGTGGTCCTTCAGCTCCCGGTAGAGATCGAAGTCCTCGACCTCGTCCTGGGAGACCTTCTGCGGCTCCCTCTGCTTCTTGCGGTAGGTGTTGATGTAGGCGTTCGTCATGATGCGGAAGAGCCACGCCTTCAGGTTGGTGCCGGGCTCGAACCGGTCGAACGAACGGTAGGCGCGCAGCATGGTCTCCTGGATCAGATCCTCCGCATCGGCGGGGTTGCGGGTCATCCTGAGGGCGCCGCCGTAGAGGGAGTCGAGCAGCGGAAGGGCTTCCTCCTGGAACCTCCTCTTGTCGTCCTCGCTGAGTTCCGCGGCCGGGCGCCTAGCCATCTGCTTTCGCCCCTCCCCCGCCTTCGAGCATGCCGGAATCGAACGAGAACATCAGCTCGGCACGCTCCCGGTATCCGGCGAGGGCGATCTCGATCAGCTCATCGACGAGCCGGGTGAACGACATCCCCTGAGCCTCCCAGAGGTAGAAGGAGAACGATCCCGGCACGGTGTTGATCTCCATCACCCAGGTCTTGCCGGCATCGACATCGACGAAGGAATCTATCCGGGCAACACCCGCCGCTTCGATCGCCCGGAACGCCCTCAACGCGTTGTCCTGGACCTCCTTGGTCAGGGCGTCCGAGATGGGGGCCGGGATCCGCCGGTCCAGGGACGCCATCCCGGATCCTTTGAACCCGCTCTCGTCCTTCCCTCCGCCGTTGCCCTTTCCTCCACCGCCCGTGCCTTTCCCTCCACCCCCGCGCAGGTATTTGTCGGAGAACGTGAGGAACTCCTCGGCGGCAAGGGGCTGCTCGCAGACCGAGGCGCGGGGTGCGACGCCGGGCCCCCCGAGCACCGAACAATTGACCTCGATGCACCCCTCCATGGCGCGTTCGACGAGGATGCGCGTGTCGTAGCGACGAGCAACATCGAGGGCGGCCAGGAGCGTCGCCCTGTCGATCGCCTTCCCGATCCCCACGCTCGAGCCGAGCCGGCTCGGCTTGACGAACGCCGGATACCCGATCTTGTGCTCGACCTCGGCGACGATCGAATCCGCGTCACGGTCCAGGCGAGCGGTTCGAACCAGCACGTCTTCGACGACCGGGAGACCGGCGGCGGCGAACACCGCCTTCATCGCGACCTTGTCCATCCCGAGGGCCGATGCCCCGGCCGACGACCCGGCATAGGGGATCCCGGCGAGCTCGAGAAGCCCCTGCAGGGTTCCGTCTTCGCCGAAGGTCCCGTGGATCGACGGGATCACGACATCGAGGGGAACCTTGCGAATGCCTCTGAGGCGGCCCCCCGGTATCAGAAGGCCGCCGTAGCCGGTGACCGGAGGGATGAACCCCTCTTCCCCCACCTCGTCCCATCTCTTGTCCCGGTAGACGGAGAGGTCGTTGAGGGCGGCTCCGGTGAGCCACTTGCCCTCTCGGGTGATGTAGATCGGAACGATGTCATGGCGGCCGTCGGCGGCAGCCATCACCTGATGGGCGGTCACGATCGAGACATCGTGTTCGACCGACCGACCGCCGAAGACGACGCCGACCCTTGATCCGGTACCCATAGGTGGCTGAGTGTAACGGGCTACGATGCGTGACCATGGGAGACCCGGAGATCAGGACCACGAAGGACGAGAAGAAACTGCTCGCGTCGTTCCTCGATGCGCAGAGGGCCGCGATGCTCGCTCTCTCCGGCGGCCTCTCGGACGAGGATCTACGCAAGAGACTGGTGCCGTAGGAGTCGACCGCTCAGATCGTTGATCTCTACCGGGCGGAGTGCGAGGCGAGCAGAGCGATCTTCGAGAGTCACGACCTGGGTGACATCTCAACGAACCATTCCGAGCGTCCGCCGTGCAGCCTCAAGTGGATCGTCCTTCACATGATCGAAGAAACCGCCCGCCACACGGGTCAGGCCGACATCCTGCGCGAGCAGCTCGACGGCAAGACCAACCTCGGGAATCCCTAGGGTGTCGCGTCAGCCCTCGAGCTGATCGGGAAGGTCGTTCTCGAAGAGCACGACGTCTCCCGGTTGGAGGATCTGCTTCATGCGCTCGGTAGCTGCCGCCAGCGTGTCGAACGTCTCGACCTTTGCCTTACCTCCCGCCGCCCCCGCGACTATCGCATCCCGGTTGAGTCGCGCCACCACGAGCAGATGGTTGGCGACCGCAGCGGCCCTGGCGCCGAACTCCCGGTTGGCCTCGTCCTGAAGCTCGCCCAGTTCGATGATGCCGGGGGTCACCACGACCTTCCGGTTCCCCTCCATCGCGGCCAGCACCTCGATCGCAGCCGCGGCACCCTCCGGGTTCGAGTTGTAGGCGTCGTCGATGACCGTGATGCCACCGGTTCCGTGGATCAATCGCAGGCGGTGTTCGACCGGTTCGAGATCCGCCGCCGCCGCGGCGATCTCCGGCAGTGACCGGCCGGTCGCCAGTCCCACCGCTACCGCGGCGAGCACGTGCCCCACGGAATGGCGCCCCAGAAGCCTCGTGGCGACCGCGGCACGGTCCTCGCCGGCCGTGACCATGAAGGAGGTTCCCGCGGGCGAATAGACGATGTCTCCGGCGGTGACGTCTGGCTTACCCTCGCTCTCTATCCCGTAACGAACGACCTTGACGTGCGAGGTGCCGTCGGCGAGCGAGCGGACCGCCGGGTCGTCGACGTTCATCACCGCGGTCCCGCCAGCGGGGAGGTCCCTGATCACCTCGTATTTGGCGCGGCGGATCGCGTCCATCGAGCCGAACCGCTCCAGGTGCGCGGGGCCTACCGCGGTAAGCACCCCGATCGTCGGATGGACGAACTCCATGAGCTCCGCGATCTCGCCCTCGTGATACGCGCCCATCTCGACGATGAAGTACCGATGCGCCGGGCTGAGTTGTTCGTTGATCGTCCGGCAGACGCCGAGTGGCGTGTTGAAGGATCCGGGCGTCGCGAGCACCTCCTCTTCCGGTCCGAGCAACCTCTCGATGGCGAACTTGGTCGACGTCTTCCCGAAAGACCCGGTGATGCCGACGACGACCGGCGCGACACCGGCCAGTCGCGTGCGCGCCTTCCTCAGGTAGCCGTTGTTGATGTAGCTCTGGACCGGGCTCATCACGACGTCCGTCAAGAGGAGTACGCGCGGCGCGAGATAGAAGACGACCGCGGTCATCACCGCCCAGGTGATCACGTCGTAGGGCCAGCCCCCGAAACCGACGTGGATCACCCCGGAGGGGATCAGGATGAGGAACGGCGTGATGAGGGTTGCGGTCCAGAGGATGCGCCTCGCTCGCCCGGTCATTACCAGCGGTTTCTTGGTATCGACCGAACCGAGGAATCGGGCGCGCTGTGGATGCGCCTTGCACCACTCCAGGAAATGCTCTCTCTTGTAACCCTCGAGTTGGAAGATGTGCAACGCGCGCTTGTACCTGAAGTACTGCCATACCGAGAACGCCGGGATCAGGCCGTAGATGATCGTTCGGAGCACCAGCGAGTAACCGGAGAACGGATCCGCGCGGTTCACGAAACTCCCTGCGAGAAGAAGTGGTTCACGACCCGGCAGAAACGGTCGCTCTCGTCGAGGTAGGCGAAGTGCCCTGCGCCCTCGAAGAGCACCAATCCTGAGTCCCGGATCAGGCTCTCCATCTTCTTGGCGTGGGACAGGGGAACGGCCTCGTCTTCGGTACCCCAGACGAGCAACGTCGGCGCGGTGATACGAGGGAGCAGCCCGGTGATGTCTTCGTTGACCACCTTCACGAAGATAGGTCGGAGCGGCCCGGCGTTCTTGTAGTCCTCGGACTGGATCCTCTGGTAGACCGCGTCCCGGATCGTGCGTCCCAGCGGTCCCGCCGTCCCAACGAGCCTCGCCCCCTTGGACACCGAACGTTTCATCCGCGCCTGAAGCGACGGGGGCGTCCTCAATCCCGAAGAACCCTGGGCGACAAGCTTCTCGACCAGATCCTGATGGGTTGCGGCAAGGTACAGAGACACTTTGGCCCCGAACGAATGGCCGACGAACATCGCTCGGTCGATGCCGAGATCATGAAGCGAGTCGCGGATGAACGCGGCATAGTCGGGCGTCCCCCACACACCGGTCGGGAGCGGGGATTCCCCGAAGCCCGGAAGGTCGAACGCGACGACCCGGAAGCCTCCCGAGAGGCAGTTGAGCACGGGGGTCATCGACTCGATCCGTCCTCCCCATCCGTGAAGGACGACCACCGGGAGCCCTCCGCCGGCGTCGTAGATACGGGCGCGCTGGCCCCCTGTTTCGATCGATCTGGTGTGAGTGTCCACGGTGGACGAGTATCGCCCTTCCGGAGCGGGTGGTGCGACGCTAGCGAGACCACCCGGATGCGTGGCGCCGGGGTACCAGCTGGACGACGCCGTCTGCCCGCCTGAGGCGCGTGGTTTCGGCATCCACAGCGGCGTCCTCGAGCCACTGGTCGAGCTCCGCCGGAGGCAGCGGACGGCTGATGAAGTACCCCTGGCCGATCCTGCATCCGAGGGCAACCAGGCGATCCCAGGCCTCCTGGGTCTCGATCCCTTCAGCGACGACCTCGAGGCCGAGGTTGCGAGCGAGGTCGATGACCGACCGCACGATCACCCCGTCGTTCTCGTCGGTGGACATGCCCATCACGAAGGAACGGTCGATCTTCACCTCGGCAACGGGGAGTTTCTTGAGATACGAGAGCGACGAATACCCGGTTCCGAAGTCGTCGATCGAGAGGGCGACGCCCATGCGCTTCAGCGCAGACAGCGTCGTGATCGCCCTGACCGGGTCGGCCATGATCGTGCTCTCGGTGATCTCGAGCTGCAACGCGTCGGCCGGCAGGTTCCACTTAAGCAGGAGCTTGGACACTAGATACGGGAGGTTGGAGTCCATTAGGTTCCTGACCGAGAGGTTGACCGCGACCTTGAACCCGTCGCGCCCATCGTGTCTCAGTTGACGGCACTTCTCGAGCGCCTGATCGAGAACCAGCTCCGTCATCGGACCGATCAAACCGGTGTGCTCGGCCAACGAAACGAACCCATCGGGCTGCATCATTCCGTTGCGCGGATGGTTCCAGCGGACGAGCGCCTCGACGAGCAGGACCTTGCCCTCCGGGCTGACTATCGGCTGGTAGTGCAGCTCTAGCTGTTTCTTCTTGAGCGCTTCGCGCAGTTCGCTTTCAAGCTGCATCTTCTTAGTCGCCCGCGTACTCATCGTTTCGTCGTAAAT
>JAENWQ010000275.1 GCA_016649855.1 Actinomycetota bacterium
GAGAGACCTCGACGGGGCCCTGGATCAGATGGGCACCCGGTTGGGACCGGACGGGACGATCGGACCCGCAGAGGTGAAGGCCGCCTTCGCCCGGCACGCAGACGAGCGGATCTACTCGTTCACGGATGCCGTCGGGGAGCGGAAACTCCCCCGCTCGATGGAGTTGCTGCGCCGCCTCTACGACCAGGGCGAGGACCCGTTGCCGCTCCTCGGGGCCCTCACGAACCACATCAGGAGGCTGCTGAGGGCCAGGCGCCATGCCGATAGGGGAGCGGCCGCGGTGGGAGACGTCCTCGGTATGCCGGGATGGCGTGCAGAGCGCATGGCCAACCAGGCGCGTTCCTATTCGGAGGACGAGCTGGTGAACGCGATGGTGTTCCTGGCGGAAGCCGATGTCGAGATGAAGGGCGGAGACCTGCCCCCTCAGGCCGCGCTCGAGCGCGCGGTCGTGCGGATAGTCGAGCGGGAGCGAGCGGGCTAGCTCGAGCGGGAGCGAGCGGGCTAGCTCTTGAGGTGCTTGGCCAACCGGGACTTCTGGTTGGCCGCCTTGTTCTTGTGGATGATGCCCTTCGCCGCGGCCTTGTCCAGCTCGCTGCTGACCTCGCGGTAGCCGGTGGCCGTTCCTTCGGCGTCGCCCGACTCGGCCGTGCTGAGGTAGTTCTTGATGATCGTCCGCAGCTTGGAGCGCACGCTCTTGTTCCGCTCGTTGGCGGCGGCGCTCTGGCGGTTCCTCTTGATCTGACTCTTGATGTTTGCCATCTGGATTCTCCAGGACACCGCACGCGCAGTCTCAGGTGCCCATAACTAGAGGGGTTAGCGGAGGCAACTATACCGCACAGCCTTTACGCTGCGCCCATGGATCAGGCGCATCAGCGGGCGGTCGCAGTCATCGCCCACATCGATCACGGCAAGAGCACCCTCTCGGACCGCCTCCTGCAGCTCACGGGGACGGTGTCCGATCGCGATATGCGGGAGCAGTATCTCGACCGGATGGACCTCGAGAGGGAGCGGGGCATCACGATCAAGGCCGCTGCCGTGAGGATGGAGTACCGACGGGTCCGAGGTCCGGCGGGCGAAGCGATGCCGGATCGAGGACCCGGAGCTACGGCGGGCGGCGAGATCTACGAGATCAACCTCATCGATACGCCGGGCCACGTGGACTTCGGCTACGAGGTCTCCCGTTCGCTGGCGGCCTGCGACGGCGTGCTTCTGCTCGTGGATGCAGCTCAGGGCATCGAGGCTCAGACCTTGACGAACCTGTATCTAGCGGTCGACGCCGGGCTCGAGATCATCCCGGTGTTGAACAAGATCGACCTCCCGGCCGCTCAGCCGGAGAAGTACGCAGAGGAGATCGCCCAGTTGATCGGATGTGATGCGGACGACATATTCCGCATCTCGGCGAAGACGGGCGACGGCGTCCCCGACCTGCTGGAAGCGATCGTGGCCAAGGTTCCGCCGCCGAAAGGAGACCCGGAGGCTCCGCTGAGAGCCCTGGTGTTCGACTCTTACTACGACGCGTACCGGGGCGTGGTTGCGTACATCAGGGTGGTCGACGGGGCACTCAGATCTCGTCAGTCGATCCGGTTCATGATCGCGGAGCTCGACGTGGAGGCCGACGAGATCGGCGTCATGGCCCCGGGCCCTCTTCCGGTCGACTCGCTCGATACCGGCGAGGTCGGTTACCTCGTGGCCGGGATCAAAGAGGTGTCTCTCGTCAAGGTCGGTGACACCGTGACGGTCGCCGGGAAGGAAGCCGCGGTCGAACCCCTGCACGGTTACCGCGAGCCCAAGCCGATGGTTTTCGCCGGTATCTACCCGATCAACGGCGACGACTTCCCGCTGCTGCGCGACGCGCTCGACAAATTGAAGCTCAACGATTCGGCTCTGGTGTACGAGCCGGAATCTTCAACCGCACTTGGTTTCGGATTCCGCTGTGGATTCCTGGGACTCCTGCACATGGAGATCACGCGCGACCGGCTGGAGCGCGAGTCCGATCTCGAGCTGATCGCAACTGCCCCCTCGGTGGGGTACGAGCTCGCGCTCACCAACGGCACCAGGAAGATGATCCGTAACCCAACC